>JBDSAM010000045.1:0-7413 GCA_039922135.1 Blastocatellia bacterium | reverse complement strand
CTTTCGGTCAACTCCGGTTTGAAGAGCAATGCATACCGGTCAATAACCTGGCCATCCGCGAAGCTTGTGCCGTAGGCAATGCCATCGCAGGTCTTGGCGGAAAAGTCCGTAAACACATCGCCAACGGCACCCGCCAAAGCGGCCTTGCCGACAATGCCACCTGCTGCCATATAAGTTCCGAACCGCAGCAGCCGCTTAACGCCTTCGGCAGTGACGAAGCCGAAGATGCTGACATTGGCGCCGACCGTCGGGCGCGCTTTAGGAAGATAAAAGTTACCGGCCATCGAAGGCGCGCGGCCTAGGCGCGCATCGATGCAGGCGCGCAATGGCTCTTCGTGATTGGCCAAGATCAATTCGCTATCAATTCGCGCTGCCAGCAGCTTCCGTTCTGAGCCGTTGATGCCGAAGCTGACGAACGGTACGCCTGCATATTCGCTGGTCTGCTTCTCGGCCTGCCCAAAAAGACTCTGTGCTAACTCCGGCAACCGCTTTTCCATTACGCCTTGCAGCGCGCTTGCCCGGCTGTGCGTTTCAGCTACCAATGCCAGGCGAGGTTTCACTGCTTCGCCGCGAACTTCCAGGCTGGTGGCGACGATGGCGACTTGCGCCTGGGAAAAGATCGCCGCTTCCTGATTTCCAGTCAGGCTTGCCAACCACCCTACGCGGCTGACCTTGCCCAGAAAGTCCAGCTTACTAGAAATGCCGTAGGCTGGCGCAAGCTGTTGCCAGGCCTTTGTTGAAGATGTTTGTGTTAGCAGTTGCGGCAGGTCATTGATCTCCAAAAAACCGAGCGCGGATTCTGGGACGTAGGTGACAATTTCAATTTGGTTGGGGCGGAGCCTGTAGAGCCATCCACCCACTGCCAGCAATAGCACAGCCAGTAACACAAGGACGATTCGTACAGCAGTGGATTTCAACATATGGTTTCAATATAGTACCCGGCAAAACGTGCTCGGCAAAACTGTGATAGCAAATCCACAAAAATCCTGTCGGAGACAGATGCTCGCCATTGACGCTAGAGAGCAACAGGAATTAAGCTGCGCGGCGACAGCGGATGTTTTGAAAAGCAGCGGCCCCAGCCTTGGACAGCATCCCGGCTCTCATTTTCTGAGCGAGGTGCCACGCTCAATAACTTACATTTTGAGATCAAAAATTTCCGATGGACATCTAATCGGAAGGAAGTACTTCACTCGGCTGCTTGGTTTCAGGCCAGTCGGGTAGGGCTGCAACCCCAGACTTCTTCGATCAACCTCATACATTTTGGAAGGAGATACACTAATGATGGCTCAAACCTCTGCTCGAACTCTCGCCCGACGGTTGTTCATGCTCATGATTTTTATCGCGGGCTCTTTATTGGCTGGTCAACAGGCACCTGCCGCAGGCGCTACTACGTCAGGCACTATGGAATGCGGCACCCAGTTCTGTTTCAAGACGCCGCAGTATTACAGCTCCAACTATTCTCGATTGAACTTCCACGGCAGGGACATTCTCATCAGTGGGGTGAACCTGAATCACCCGGTGGATAGCACTGCCGCTCCCAGGCAGGTTCTTTTTGCATTGCGAACAACAGGGACAGCGCCACTACAGCTCTTCAACCAGCACTACGTTGCCGCACAATTGACTTTGGCGCAGGTTCCACTTCCATCAGTTTTCGGCGCGCAGAACACTAATTTGAGTTGTTATAACTTGGCGTTTGACCCAATACCACTGAGTACCGGCGTCACGCTGTCGCCAGAGATGACGTTGGGTGAATTCTTCACGCAATGTGATGTCACGGGTATTGCCCCTTATTCCGAAGAGCGCGATGCGGATATGCGGGCAATTGTTTCCATCCTCTCGCGGCTCAATACCTGCCGATAATTTCTGCTGGCTATCAGAGCCAAACACAGGCCAAAGCATGAATAGCGCCGCGCGGCAAGCCATTGCCGCGCAGCGCTATTCATGCTTCTGCTCATTGATATTTGTACAGCAGAGAGACTGTTTGATGTCGTGGCCCACCGAAGCCAAACCAAGATCGGTCAAGGATATAACCCTTCAAATCGAAAGATTGTGAGTAGAACATCGAGAATCCCGCCGCCTCGAAGTCTTTAGCGTGCAGGCCAAACTCTTTTGGACCAACCCGCTCATCCCAGACAGCCAACGTGCCTGCGGGCAGGTCTCGCAATATTTGCAAATCCGTTTCGTGATTGTGCGTGAAGGCAGGGTTCTGCCATGGGTCGCCGCCAAATAGGATACAGGCATAGGGTTTACTCCAAACGAGCCTAGTGACATGCGGTTGAGTGATCTGCTGTTGAAATTGCCGGTGAACAGTCTCAATCGCCTGCGCATCACGCGACCATTCGGCTCCGTCGGCGTAGACGAAATTGCACCATGCCGAGCTTGCCAGAATGACTGTTGCGCAACCAGTCCTGACAGGACGCGAAACGTGCGCGAACCAGGATGCCAAACCATTCCAGCCAGCCAGCGTAATCAATGCAATCGCGGGCGAAATCGTCACCATATACCGGGGATACCCGGCTGACCCGAGCAGGCCGTACGCCCTCAGGATTGTGTGCAGCACAAAGAGAAACAGAAACGACGAAGTGATTGTGAATAGCCGTCGCTGCTTCAACAGTTTTACTAGCCCATACAAAAAGACCGGCAGCAGAAACAACCCGACCGCTTCTGGCAATCGGCTGGGATAAGCGATCAGTCCGTGCGCACCATATACCGTGCCTGTCATCGGCCAGTTAGTCGGCCAATTATGTTTGATGAAGAGTGGATCGCCAGTCAGCAGCAACGCCGCCACCCACCAGATCAACGAACCCGTGGCCAGAAACAGCAACTTGATTGCGGATTGCGGATTGCGGATTGCGGATTTAAGTCGGTGAAATGATAGTTTGGCTTGATTGGTTAATGCGTCGTTTATCGAAGGCTGATTATCAGTAATCCGCAATACCCAAACCGCCCACAGCAGACCAAGAAAGAATCCTTCCGGACGAGCCAGAATCATCAGTGAGGCAATGATCATTCCGGCAACCGGTTTTCCGTGATGATGCAGGCGCAATGCGGTGATGTAGACCAACGCAAAGATCGGCTCGGTCATTGTGTCAGCGCAGAAGAGGAAGAAAGAGGGTTGAAGGAAGAGCAGGGCAATGCTGAGCGGGGCGCGAGGCATCTTGAAGTCTTCTGCCAGCCGCCAGGTTTGCCAGCCAATCGCCAAACAAATGATCGCCGTCAATGCCCGCGCCGCGCGAAAGCTCACTAGCGCCGGTAATGCATAAAGAAATGTGAATAAGGGACGTGACCAGACGCCGACAAACAGTTCGTAATGCACCCATGCCCAGCGCGCAAACAGGTAATGCTGGCCGCCATCAATCTGGCAACTGTCATCAAACAGAAACAACATTGCTGCGCTGGCGGCGGCACATACAGCCAGCCACCGAACGGCTTGGAAACGAGAAGAGGGAGAATCAGGCATTGTGGTGCGACATGGTAGACGACTTATTTTAATAGGTAAAATCCTTGATCCAACTTTACGCCTAGTTTTACAGATGCTTGATGGCTCATTTCATGAGTGAGACGCAGGAAAGTTTTTTTTCATCAAAAAACAGTGTGTTGTATGAAACGCTCACACGATTGAACTTTACTATAAAGTACGGTGCTGAGCACAGCATATCCGCTACTATGAAGGTGGGGCACAATATGCTGTAGTCAAATATGTATGTGTTAGTAATTCGATTTTCCACCTGCTTGGTTAAACATTTGTCAGTTTATCTCAGATAAGGCCAAACTTTAAGTTTCAGGTGTGAAACTCCTGGAAAATAACGCTTTACAGGTTTTTGGCTCTATGCTACCTTCCGCCTACGTTAAACAAAGCATTAAGGTTCTGTATGAATAACCGGTGGCCAACACAGCATTGAGCTACCGGATCAAGTGGTGCGGTTCTACCACATAGTGAAAACACAACTGGTTAAAGTCAATCTGGCCTCTTAGGTCAAAGACTGGTTGCAAAAACGTTCGTCCCACGAAGCTCCTACGCAAGCATTGGCGGGAGCCCCGTGTAAGTACGTTTTGACAATGGCTCGTGATTGCTGACTCGCATGTCTGGCACTGAACCTATGGTCGTTGCCCATGGTTTGTTGCTACGCTAAAACTCATTCAAAGGAAGATTTGGAGGTGTTACTTGAAACGAATAACTAATTCGTACTCAGCTAGAAATCGCTCAGCACACGCCATCGCCACGCGCGCGCGCGCGTTGCCAATCGGGGCCGTTACTGGAACGCGTACGCCTTCGCGCGCGATTGTAAAAAGCTGGATTCCCCACATTCCCAATTACGTCTGGCTGGCAATGATCGTACTGACTTTCACGGCGCTATCGGTCTCGACCTACCGCCGCGCGCAGGGCATTGAACAGGAGGCATTGCAATCGCAAGCAATTGTCTTTTCGCGCGTCGAAAATCTGAGGGCGACCAACCAACAGATTAAACATCTGACCGCGCAGATCAAGACCAATCCGCGCGCTGCCGAAGCAGCGGCACAACAGCAACTGCGCGTGCTGCGACGTAACGAAATCGTCGTGGCTCGGCGCTAACGCAAAAAAACTCAATATAGATCAGGGAGCGTACGCGACCTGAACATTCTGTCAAAATTGACGCGGCCTTGTCGCCATCCTAATTCAGAATGCTCAGGCCGCGCACGCTCTCTTTTTTTACCGTCAACAGCTCGCCGTTCTATTCAAAATTCACCGTCAATGAAGACGGCAAAACTTGCGCCTACTACTTTAAGACGTGGGTGGGCAAAGGCAAGAAGGACGCGAACGTAGACGTGCTGAAGCTCGATTACGCGGCGATGCGCGAAAATCCGCTCTTCATCCGCATCATTCTGGACGAAGTAGTAAAAATTGCGCCGCAGCAGTACCTGGGCAAGATTCACGTCAAATTGCTGCCGGGCTTTTTTGTCACCATCGGCTATTTCGGCCTGACCGAACAGCCGCAGGAAGCGACAGCCAGCGCTCAATTCCGCAAAGGCCTGCGTGTCGCACTCAAGGCAATCTCAGGAATGGCGTGGCAGGCTATTTATCTTCAGTACGCGCGCTAAAAATCCCCAGCGGTCGGCGATCTCTTCAATTACTTTCGCTGTTGGTTTGCCCGCCCCGTGGCCGGCTTTGGTTTCAATGCGAATCAGCGCAGGCGCATCGCCAATTTGCGTAGCTTGCCCAACTTGTGATGCCTGTAATGCCGCCGCGAATTTGAAGCTGTGCGCTGGGATGACGCGGTCGTCGTGGTCAGCAGTAGTGATGAAGGTCGCCGGATACTTCGTGCCGGGTTTCAGGTTGTGCAGCGGCGAGTAGGCGTACAGGGCTTTGAACTCTTTGGCGTCGTCCGATGATCCGTAATCCGAAACCCATGCCCAGCCGATGGTGAATTTGTGGAAGCGCATCATGTCCATTACTCCGACGGCAGGCAGTGCTGCACCGAACAGATCGGGACGCTGGGTCATACATGCTCCGACCAGCAAGCCGCCATTTGAACCGCCATAAATCGCCAGCTTTGGCGTTGAAGTGTATTTGTTAGCGATCAGCCATTCTGCGGCCGTAATGAAATCATCAAAGACGTTCTGCTTTCGCAATTTGGTTCCGGCCAGATGCCACTCTTCGCCGTATTCGCCGCCGCCGCGAAGGGTCGGCTGTGCATACACGCCGCCCATCTCCATCCAGACCAGATTCGAGATTGAAAACGCGGGCGTCAGCGACACGTTGAATCCACCGTAGCCATACAGCAAGGTCGGATTCTGGCCATTCAGCTTCAGTCCTTTTTTGTGCGTGATGAACATCGGCATGCGTGTGCCATCTTTGCTCGCGTAAAAGACCTGTTTGGTTTCGTAATCGTTCGGATTGAAATCCACTTTTGGATGGCGGTAGACGGTGCTCTTGCCGTTTTTGATGTCGTAGCGATAAATAGTCGTCGGCGTAGTGAAGCTGGTGAAGGCATAAAATGTCTCCGTGTCTTTGCGCTTGCCGCCAAAGCCGGTGGCCGTGCCAATACCAGGCAAGTCAACTTCGCGGACGAATTTGCCTGTCAGATTGAAGAGCTTTATCTGCGTGCGAGCGTCTTTCAAATACGACGCGATGAAATGATCGCCAACCAAGCTGACGCTTTCGAGCGTCTCTTCGGCTTGTGGAATTACTTCCTGCCAGTCGCGGCTTCCGTTAGGCTTAGTCGTGTCAACTACGATCACACGGCCACGCGCGGCGTGACTGTCAGTGCGGAAATAGAAGACCGGGCCGTCATTCCCAATGAAGTTGTAGGCGGCTTCCAGGTTTGGCAGAAACTCGACGACTTTGGCGTCGGGGGTTTGCAGGGCTTTGTAAAAGACTCGATTGCGCGGGTCGGTGCCTTCCCAAATAGTTATGATCAAATAGTGTCCGTCTTCGGTGACATTGCCGCTGAAGCCCCACTCCTTTTGATCTTTGCGTTCGTACACCAGCGCGTCTTCGGATTGCGGCGTGCCGAGGCGATGATAATAGAGCTTCTGAAAATAGTTGACGGCTTCGAGCTTGGTCTTTTCATTCGGTTCGTCATAGCGGCTATAGAAAAATCCTTTGCCATCGCTGGTCCACGAAGCGCCAGAGAACTTTACCCACTTCAGGTCATCTGACAGATCGCGCCCGGTTTCCACCTCGCGGACTTTCCATTCCATCCAATCAGAGCCGGAAGCTGACAAGCCATAAGCCAAATACTTGCCGTCATCGCTGACGGCGTAACCAGACAGCGCCACCGTGCCGTCAGCGGAAAGTTTGTTTGGATCCAGCAATACTTGCGCTTCGCCGTCCAGCGTCCGCAGCGTATAGAGCACGTTCTGATTTTGCAGCCCGTCATTCTTGAAATAGAAATAGCGCCCTGCTTCTCTGAACGGCACATCGTAGCGTTCAAAGTCCCAGAGCTTGGTCAGCCGCGCTTTGATTTTGGCGCGTTCGGGAATTTGGTTCAAGAAGTCGAACGTGACTTTGTTCTCGGCTTCGACCCAGGCGCGTGTTTCGGGTGCATCGGGGTCTTCCAGCCAGCGGTACGGATCGGCCACTTTGGTGCCGTGATAATCGTCAACCTGATCAACCTTTTTTGCGATTGGGTAATTCATGCGTTTCTTCTGCTGGGCGGAAACAAGTATGTTTGAGAATAGGAAAGCCGCCAGCACAATGCCAGCGGCGAATTGTTGAATGGTTCTGGTTTGTAGCATGGTGAAACCTGGGAAATGACGCGATCAGCTCGCCGCTTGCTTCTGGCGCGCCAGCGGCGAAAGCTTGCGAAGTTTTTCAACCACCGCCGGCAGAATTTCGAGCGCGTAATCCACGTCTTCCTTCGTGTTGTCTTTGCCGAAGCTGAAGCGCAAAGAGCCGTAGCCGTTGTCGCGCGGCAGGCCAATAGCCATCAG
>JBDSAM010000044.1:0-3159 GCA_039922135.1 Blastocatellia bacterium | reverse complement strand
GAGATTCAAAGCACGCAGCAACTGGCCGAAGTAATCAACCGCGAAAACGTGGAGATCGGAATCATTGCCGTGCCTGCCACCGCCGCCGAACGTATGCTGGATGAACTGACCGAAGCCGGCGTGCGAGCCGTGCTCAATTTCGCGCCGGTACATCTGAACCCGAAGGCCGGCGTGAAGGTCAAAACCGTTGATCTGACCATCTCGCTGGAAAACTTGTCGTACTTTTTAGCCAACCCCAGCGCGGAAGCCATCAGTGTTGACACCCACAAGTTTTTGCATCAGGAGGGAATTGCCCACGGCGCGAACGGCGCATCGAGGTAAACAGTTTTTGATGCCACTTCAGATAGACGAGCAAAAAGTTAAAGCGCAGATCGTCCAAATCGCAACGCGGTGTTATGACCGGGGTTTGCTGGTTGCGGGCGATGGCAACATCAGCGTGCGCGTTGGCGAAAACCGCTGCATCGCCACGCCGTCCGCCGTCAGCAAAGGCTGGATGACGCCGGAGATGATGGTCACGGTTGATCTGGAAGGCAATTCGTTGGAACCGTCCGATTACAAAGTTTCATCCGAATGGCCGATGCACCGCGTGATTTATCAGTCACGCCCGGACATTCACGCAGTTGTTCACGCGCATCCGCCGCACGCCACGGCATTCGCGGTTGCCGGAATCCCATTAAGCAAAGCGATCCTGTCTGAAGTCGTGCTGACGCTGGGTTGTGTGCCGCTGGCGGCTTATGGCACGCCTTCGACGCGCGAGTTGACCGATGCTATTGAGCCGTACCTGCAATTTCACGATGCGCTGATGATGGCCAACCACGGAGCTGTGGCTTATGCCAGTACGCTCGAACACGCCTTCAATAAGCTGGAAACGCTGGAGCACACCTGCAAGATTAGTTTCATTGCGCGCACGCTCGGCAATGAGAATACCATTCCTGACCGCGCCATCCCCAAGCTGTTCGAGATTCGCGAACGCAATGGCGTGATGCCGTTCGAAGCGCGAGCCGGTCAGGTGTGCGGTATTGGCGATAGCGAGACAGTGAGACGGAGAGACGGAGAGATAACGCTGACGCGTTCAGAGTTGGTTGAATTGCTGACTCAGTCGGCACAGTTGTTGAATCAGTACCGCGACCGGTAGGAAGCGGGTTTTGAAAACAAGGAGCAAAAGTACATGGAAGCACTCGGAATGATTGAGACAAAAGGCCTGGTGGCGATGATCGAAGCGTCGGACGCGATGGTCAAAGCGGCCAATGTCACGCTGATCGGCTACGAAAAGATCGGCGGCGGATTTGTTACCGCCATCGTCCGCGGCGATGTCGCCGCCGTCAAAGCCGCAACAGACGCTGGCGCCGCTGCCGCCCGCCGGATTGGAGAGTTGGTCAGCGTCCACGTCATCCCGCGCCCGCATTCGTCCGTGGACGAAGCCATGCCGGTCACGGCGGAGGCCAGAGGGATCAAGTAATATGTAGTTGATGATCAGTGGTTAGTGGTTGGTTACGACTTCCACAAACCACTGATCGCCAACTACCAACCACCAAAGTTATGATTATTGGACGCGTCATTGGCAACATCGTGGCAACACGCAAAGACTCAAGATTGGAAGGCGGCAAACTTCTGCTCGTTCGCCCTATCACTCTGACCGGCGAAGACGAGAGCAGTTATCTGGTGGCGATTGACACTGTCGGCGCGGGCTATCGCGAAAAGGTGCTGGTAGTGTCGGGAAGCAGCGCCCGTCTAGCCGAAGGCATGAAAGACCGCCCGGTGGACGCCGCCATCGTCGGCATTATTGATACGGTCGAAGTAACGGATTGAGTAATGGGCCGACGCGAAAAGTTACTCGATAAAGTCTTGCGCGGCACATCCGATGCCAACGTCAATTTTGACGGACTTCGCCGTTTGCTGAAAGCTCTCGGCTTCGTCGAAAGAATTCGCGGCGACCATTACATCATCACGAAAGAAGGCGTGGAAGAAATCCTGAACTTGCAGCCAAAAGGCGCACAAGCAAAAGCATATCAGGTCAAGCAGGTTCGTTTCGTAATCTTAAAATATGCGCTCGCGGATCAACTCTCAGAGGAAAACGATGACGAGGTATGAAATTATCATTTATTGGAGCGATGAAGATAAGTCCTTCATCGCGGAAGTTCCAGAGTTACCTGGCTGTGCGGCAGACGGCGCAACTTACAAAGAAGCTCTCGCCAATGCTGAGATCGTGGTTCAAGAATGGATTGAGACCGCCAAAGAATTGAACCGTCCAATCCCTGCGCCAAAAGGCCGCTTGGTTTTTGCCTGATCTTACCCTTTCATCTAACTACTCAATAGCCATGTCCACCACCCGCATCGCGCTCGCGCAGATCAATCCGACGGTCGGCGATTTCGCCGGCAACACTGCCAAGATTATCGCCAACATCGAACAGGCTCGAAGGCTGGGCGCGGACATCGTCGCCGTGCCCGAACTTTCGCTGACTGGGTATCCGCCGGAAGACCTGCTGCTCAAGCCGCAATTCATCTCAGCCAACCGAAAGGCGCTGGATGAAGTAATCGCGGCTTCAACGGGCATCGTCACGATCGTCGGATTTGTGGATCGCGCCACTGACATTCACAACGCCGCAGCGATCATCTGCGACGGCGAATTGAAAGGCGTCTACCACAAAACTTACCTGCCGAATTACGGCGTTTTTGATGAGTACCGTTACTTTGATGCAGGCCAGTCCGCGCCGATATTCGCTTACGGCGACGTGCTGATCGGCGTGAACATCTGCGAAGACATCTGGTATCCAGGCGGGCCGACGCAGTTACAGGCGTTGGCCGGAGCGCAAATCATCATAAATATTTCGGCTTCGCCTTATTACGCGGGCAAGGGCAAAGACCGCGAACGCATGCTGGCCACGCGCGCCGAAGACAATGCCGTTGCGCTGGCGTATGTAAATCTGGTCGGCGGGCAAGATGAACTGATCTTTGACGGGCAAAGCCTGGTGATTGATGAACGCGGTCAGATTGTGGCGCGCGGCAAATTATTTGAAGAGGATTTGATTGTCGCCGACCTGAACGCCGAGCGCGTTTTCAAAGAACGCCTGCATGATCCCCGCCGCCGCCAGGATCGCATCGAGATTGGAAATGGCATCAGCAGCGTTCAGCAGATTCCGTTGCGTGCCCAACCATTTG
>JBDSAM010000043.1:0-2660 GCA_039922135.1 Blastocatellia bacterium | reverse complement strand
GGCATCCGCATGGCGCTTGGAGCGCAGCGTAGCGATGTTTTGCGAATGATGTTGCGGCAAGGCATGACGCTGGCGGCAATTGGAATGGGGATTGGATTGATTGCAGCGGTTGTGCTGACCCGGCTGTTGTCAGGACTGCTTTACGGCGTCAGTTCAACCGACGTCGTGGCGTTCGCTGGCGTCTCAATGCTGTTGGGCTTGGTTGTGCTGGCGGCTTGCTTCATCCCGGCCAGCAAAGCGGCGAAAGTGGATCCGATGGTGGCATTAAGGTACGAATAATTTTCAATCAGAGGTAAAGGCATGATTCGTCTGGAAAACATCGAAAAATCCTATCCGCAAGGCGCGCAGCGTTACTACGTGCTGCGCCGCGTTTCGGTTGATATCAAAGAAGGCGAGTTCATTTCGATTATGGGGCCATCGGGCGCGGGCAAATCCACGCTGCTGCACATCATCGGCATGCACGACAGCGAATGGACGGGCGAGTATTTTTTCGACGATCACGCCATTCACAAGCTCAGGCCGAAAGACCGCGCAGAGATTCGCAATCGCAACATCGGCTTCGTCTTTCAAAGCTATCACCTGCTGGATCATCTGACCGTGTATGAAAACCTGGAAATTCCGCTCTCGTATCGCGACATCAAAAAAGGCGAGCGCGAAGCCATCGTCGGTGACGTGCTGGATAAATTCCAGATTGTCGGCAAGAAGGATTTGTATCCGAACCAGCTTTCAGGGGGCCAGCAACAGCTTGTCGGCGTGGCGCGAGCGGTCATTGCTAATCCCAGGATCATTCTGGCTGACGAACCGACCGGTAACCTGCATTCCAGTCAGGGCAAAGAGATCATGGAGTTGTTCAAGAAGTTGAATGACGAAGGCACGACCATCGTACAGGTCACGCATTCGGAACAGAATGCGTCTTATGGCAATCGCGTAATCAATCTGGCTGACGGCTGGCTGGTGAAAGAATAGAATCAACCGTTATGAGAAGCTTGAATTCATTTCCACGAGTCCTGATTGCCGACGACCAGCCGGACGTGCTGGAAGCTCTGCGCTTATTGCTCAAAGGCGAAGGCTTTCAGATTGAAACCGCCGCCTCGCCCGCGCAAATCCTGACCGCCATCGAAGCGCGCGATTTCGATGTTGCGCTGATTGACCTGAACTACACGCGCGATACCACGTCAGGGCAGGAAGGGCTGGATCTGCTGTCGCAGATTCAATCCGTGGACGAAAACCTGCCGGTAGTGCTGATGACGGCATGGGGTAGCGTTGATCTGGCCGTCGAAGCCATGCGTCGCGGCGCGCGCGATTTCGTACAGAAGCCTTGGGAAAACGAGCGGCTGATCAGCATTCTGCGCACACAGATCGAACTTGGCCACGCGCTGAAAAAAGGCGAACGGCTGGAGGCTGAAAACCAACTGCTGCGCGGCGAGAACCGGTCAAAGCTGATTGCCGAATCGCCATCAATGCAGCCCATCTTGCAAATCATCGCGCGCGTCGGTCCGTCAGACGCGAACGTTTTGATCACCGGCGAAATGGCACCGGCAAAGGTGTCGTCGCCAGCGTTCTGCATTCAATCTCGCACCGCGCGGGCAAACCGCTGGTCACGGTCAACGTCGGCGGCCTGTCCGAAGGCGTTTTTGAAAGCGAACTGTTCGGCCACATCAAAGGCGCGTACACCGACGCCAAGACCGACCGCGTTGGCCGTTTTGAACTGGCCGACGAAGGCACGCTGTTTCTGGACGAGATCGCCAATATCTCCCTGCCACAACAGGCGAAGCTGCTGCGCGTGCTGGAAACAGGCGAGTTTGAACGCGTCGGTTCTTCAAAAACACGCAAGGTCAATGTCCGAATCATTTCAGCCACCAATGCTGAGTTGAACTCCGACGTTAATACTGGCCGGTTTCGCCAGGACCTGCTCTTCAGGTTAAATACGGTTGAAATCCGCTTGCCCGCGTTGCGCGACCGCCGCGAAGACATTCCGCTGCTTACACGCCACTTCCTGAAACAGCATGCCGCGCGCTACCGCAAACTGGTCACTGATTTTGATCAAGCTGCGATGCGTACTTTGGTGGCGCACCCGTGGCCGGGCAACGTACGCGAACTTGATCACGCGGTCGAACGCGCCGTGCTGATGGCGCAGGGCACAATCGTCAAAGCCGGTGACCTTGGCTTGTACTCATCTGCCGAAAGCTCCATTCGGCTTGAGGACATGAGCCTGGAAGAAGTCGAGTGCTACCTGATCAAAAAAACGCTGGCCCGCTTTGACGGCAACGTTAGCAAAGCGGCGGAAACGCTGGGGCTGAGCCGCAGCGCGCTTTACCGACGGCTGGAAAAGTTCGGCTTATAAAAACCTTGGCAGGTTGATTTGCCTGTCCTTCCACGCGAACATTCCAGTATGAAACTTCTGGGCCTGCGCATCTTCGGCGAATATGAACCAGTGGACGATGGCCGTCCGCACCTGCTTTCCATCCTGCCGCCGCCAACAACCAAAATTGGGGATTCGCATGTTCACGTCAAACCGCTGCCGCGCCCGTTTCATCAGCAACGTCTCAGCTTCGATAAACGCATATGGTTGCTGGCCTTTTTCACGGGCTTCCCCGGCGCGCTGGTCGCGCTGTTGATGCTGTGGTTGGGCGATTTCACACCGAAAGTGCAGTGGACGC
>JBDSAM010000042.1:0-6857 GCA_039922135.1 Blastocatellia bacterium | reverse complement strand
ATGAAGAACGGTGAAGTCGTCGCCCAAGGATCGCTGGAACTGGCTGTTGTCGCGCCCAGTCTGTTCACCGCCGATGCCAGCGGAACAGGCACGCCATCGGGTGTGCTATTGCGCGTCAAAGCCAACGGCGAACAAAGCTACGAACCGCTGGTGCGTTACGACAACGGCAAGGTTTCGCCGCTGACCATCACGCGCAACCTGGGCGACCGCCTCTTCCTGGTGTTGTACGGCACGGGCTGGCGCGGTGCGGATGATACCGATGGCAGCAGCGCCAACGGCGTTGCCGAAAGCATCAAGGCGACGATTGGCGATGCGAACGCGGCGGTCTTCTTTGCCGGAGCCGCTCCGGGCTTTGCCGGACTCGACCAGATGAACGTTGAGATTCCGGCGGGCGTCACCGGCTCACTGAACCTGCTGGTCAAAGTTGACGATGGCAATGGCATCGTGCTGCGCGCCAACGTGGTCAACATCTCGATTCGCTAATCACGAATCAAGACTGAGAAACAGTAATGGGAGCGATATCGCTCCCATTACTGTTTCGAATCAACTTTCTCTGCTGATCCTGCTTACATTAACTCGTTGTCGTTCTACCGGTCGTCCGCATCGCGCGGGACGGAGGCCGGCACACTTGGGTTGACCAACGTCAGCGTGCCGCTCAGGACGTAAGCGCGTTGGAAGGGTGCGAAGCGGGGCGCGAGCAAGCCGTCGTTGATCTCCCGCGTGACCGCGAAACGATTGAACGCCGACGGTGGCAGGTACAGGCGACGATTCGATTGACCGCCGTCCGAGAAACCGTTGATGTCCGCCTCCTGGAAGGAGATGACGCCGTCGCCGTTCTGATCCACCCTTGCGATCTCTTGCGCGAAAGAAAGGAACAGGCGCTGTCCCACATCGGTCACGTCGGGTCGAAACGATCTCACCCGCAGAAACGCGTTCAGCAGTACTTCCTGATCCAGGGCGCTGGGGATGAAGCGGTTGCGAAACTCCCGTTGCGCCGGGTTGGTGGCTTCCGTGCGATCCGGATCACGCGGATTGTCCGGGTTGTCGCCGTAAGTGAGTTTGTTATTCATCACGCCCGCCGGACCCGAGCCAGGGATGAGCGACGTCAAGGTCATGTGATTGTTATATTGCAGCCCAGCGGCGAAGGTTCCGGGCACGCCACCAGTGAAGGGCAATTCGTAGTGCGGGAAGACCCAGTTGGTTCCCGAATTGAATTCCCAGTAAGCATGCACGTCGCTCTGCTGTTGCGCGTTGAAGGCGCCCATGCTGACCGGATGCGGGACGGTGTTGGGTTGGCGCGCCGGGTCGGGAAAAACATCGGTGATGCGGCCCAGGCGCGGCGTGTTGCCGTCCCCGGTGAAGATGTTGCCGACAACACGATTGTTGCCGCTGCCCAAAGCGGCAATGGCGTCATAGTCGCCCCGCGTCAGCGTCCCGAACTGCGCCGTGCCGTCGGCGCGCGGCGGGGCGACGCGCGGCACTTTGAGATCGCTGATCATCCACCCTTCGTACCAGCCGGCCTCGTTGTTGATGACAAACAGCCCGGAAAAATCCATGAACACATCAATGAACGCTCCCGGATCGTTGGGATCGGTTGGCAGGCCGGCCTTGGGTTCAAGGACGACGCGCACGGAGCCGAGCGTAGGCAAACCGCCATTGGCCGCATTGGCCGCAGTCTGAAGCGCCTGGTCGTTGATGCCCGGAATTCTGGCAGTGAAGACATTCGGTTGAAAGTTGTTCGTGTCCAGCAGGTAGTACTGAAAGAGCAGGCTTGGGTCGGCGGCTTCGGCAAAGGCCGTGATCGGCTCAAAGGTGTGCGGTCGCGCCGCCATCTCGATCAGCCGCAGTTTGAGCAACGCGGGCAACCGACGAATGTCTCCGCGTTTGGCAAAAGCATCCGTCTCGTTGCGAGGTCTGGCTTGGCGCGCAGACCTCGCTTTTGCGCTCTGCCCTGTCGTTGCCTGCTCCCGCTCGGGGGCAGCGCTTCGCTCCTGCGCGGAGGTTCTGTCCCGCTCCTGCGCGGAGGTCTTGTTCCCGGTCAAAAATGCCAGACCAAAAATCACCAATGCTAGCAGGGAAACCAGCACGGCGATGCTGCTTGTTTTCTTTGTCATTTTCTCTACTCCTTTTCTTCAGTTAGTGGTTAAGGCGGCGCGCTCAGGCGCTCGCCATTTCGTGATTGCGGTTGGCGCGCTCAGCAAGCAGAGCGGCCCGTAGACACACCTCTGACCATCAGGCGCGGAAAACTTCCCGGCCATCAAAGCCCTGTCTCAATCTTCATGAAGTCTTGCAGAACGGTGCGCCCGCGTCCCGCGCAGGCGGCTCAATCGTTGTTCGCTTCCGCGCTTTGGCGGATACTGCCTGGCTACGGAACAGACCGCACAGGCAGCACGGCAAAAGCATCGGCACATTGGGTTCAACAATCTGGAGGCATGGAAAAGTTCCCGAGCGAAATAAAAAATAATGCCTGCCTGGGAATTAAAGTGACGGCCACGGACATCAACAAACGGGGGAAGCTGTCGGCCTTGACGGCCTTTACTGCGAACTACCGAAAGCACCATGTCTACACTGCGCGCTCAATTTGAAGCGATAGCTCTGCCTTTCACGAAATCCCTATACAACACGGCCATGCATTTGACCCATCGCCCCGAAGATGCCAGCGATCTGGTTCAGGAAACTTATCTGCGCGCCTACCGCACCTTTCACAATTTCACGCCGGGAACTAATTGCAAGGCATGGCTGTTTACCGTCTTGTATTCGGTCTTCGTGAATAAATATCGCAAAGACCAGCGGGAACCCGAGTCTGTTTCCCTCGATGAACTGGAGGAAAAATGCCAGCAATTTTTAGTGGCAGGGGAATGGGACCCGCAGCGGGCGCTTGATTTGCTGGAGGTCGGAGCGGAAATGGATCAAGCGCTCAACCGGCTGCCGGAAGGGTTCCGTTCAGCGGTGCTGTTGGTGGACGTGGAAGAGTTGTCTTACGAGGAAGCCGCTACTATTTTGAATTGTCCGGTGGGAACGGTGCGCTCCCGTTTGTTTCGCGCGCGTAAGGTATTGTTCCTGGAGTTACAGCAATACGCGCGAATGAAAGGCTACGTTCAAAAAGCGAAAGTATAAGCATGCCGCTGGAGACTAGACATTTTCAGGAAGAGATGCAGGAACTGCTGGATAACCGGCTGAACCACGAAGCGCGCCTTGAGGTCGAGCAGCATCTGGCATCGTGCGCGGAATGCCGGCAGGAGTTCGAGGCTTTGCAATGGACCAAGCAATTTTCCCATCAACAGTTCGCGCCCCGATCCGTGCCCGCGAAACTGGAAGAAAATATCTTGCAGGCGCTGGCACTTGAAGAGGGCTACTTTGTAGTCAAACCGATCCCATGGTGGCAACAGCGGAGAGCGATTCTGGCGTATGGGTTTGTCCTGTTGGCGGGAGTTGCTCTGACGTTGTCTTACTTCGTTTTCCGAACGGCACATCGGCAGCCATTGGAACAGCCTGTCGAGTTGGCGTCGTTGCCTCTGGCCGTAGCGCGGGACTATCAAAATTATCAAGCCGAGAAACTCCCCCTCATGTTGCAGACTGCGAATGTCAAAGCGATGGAGCTGTTTTTCTCCGCGCAAGGCATTGCTTTCGACACACGGGTCTTTGACCTGGGAATGATGAACTATCGTTTAGCAGGCGGGCGCATCCATCAACTGCTCAATCGCCAGAGCGCGCTCTTCGTTTATCGCGGAAAAGACGGCAAGATTCTGCTCTGCCAGATGTATCCGGGTCAGGTAACGGAACTACCACCGTCAGGCGCAAGCTTGCGCGAAAACAAAGGCATCCGCTTTTACATCTACCGCGTCAATGGCCTGACTGCCGCGTTCTGGCAGGAAGGCACGGTCACTTGCGTGCTGGCTTCAGATATTGCCCCCGAAGAAGTGATCCAACTTGCTTTCGCAAAGGCCATGAAGGTTTAGTAGGGCGTAAGAAATAGACCTCCGTCCACCAAATTCTATCGGAGACAGGAGCAAGCTACTTTTACGCCTCCTTTCTTTCGCTCCGGCCCGGCGTGACGATAGAAGATATAAGCAATCAAACCAAATTGAGAAACAAACCCAGGTTCTTCTTTGCGGCTTGGCGTCTTTGCGTGAGAATACGGCTTATCCAATTGCTCCACGCTTCAATTGTGGAAAGACCTTTGAAACTTTGCCCAGCAGATAGTCGCCGTATGTGCCGCTGAATTCGTGGACGCTGGCTTGATCCCAACGCTCTTGCCAGTTATCGCTGACAGCAGTGTTTGATTCAATCAGTCTGACTTCCGCATTGAAATTGGGATCGAAGAAGAATGGGAAGGAGAGTCGGCTGTGCGAAGAAAGGTTTCTGACCTGGTGCGGCGTCGAACGATACATCCCGCCGGTCATGCGATCCAGCATATCGCCAATGTTGCAGACGAACGAACCGGCAAGGGGCTGCGCGTCAATCCAGCCCAAACGGGATTTCACCTGCAAGCCTCCGGAATCATCCTGTTTCAGAATCGTCAGAATGCCGTAGTCCGTATGTTCGCCGACGCTCCAATCAGACTGATGATCAGCAAGTGACGGGTAGTTAAAAATGCGAAAGAGCGTCAGCGGGTCCGTCGTATAGTATCCAGGATTGGCGGCAAAGTAGCTTTCTTCCAACCCCAGGCTGAGCGCAATGCCCGCCATCAGTTGATGCCCCAGCCGTGTCATCTCGACCATGTATTCAAGCACTGTTTCGCGAAAAGTTGGAAGGTTTGCGGGGAAGAGGTTGCGCCCGTGCATCGGCGTTCCGGCTTGCACCAACGGGTGATCCGGCCCGAGTTCCGCGCCGAAATAGATGCCTTCTTTTTGATCGGGCTGGCCAGAGGTCAGTTCATCGCCGACAGGAAAGTAGCCGCGCCAGGCTTTGCCGCCCAGCGCCATTCGGATTTCAAGCTTGGCTTCGAGCGGCTGCGCAAAGAACTGACGGCTCAGTCGCTCCAGCCGTTCCTGCAATGCTTCATCAACGCCATGGCCAATGATGTAAAAGAAACCGCAGTCGCAACACGCGCTCCGAATTTGTTCAGCGACTGATTGGCGATCTTCGTAGTTTGAGTCTTCGCCAATCAGCGCGCTGATGTTGATGATCGGAACTTGCGAAAGGCCATCCATCAGTATTTCGGCGTCAATATTTTGGCATTTGGGGATCAACCTGGTCGGCCCAGGCCAGAATGCCGCCCTTCAGATTGCGAATCTTCTTAAAGCCCGCTAGCTTCAGCGTTTCATACGCTTTGGCGCTGCGCCCACCCATCTTGCAATGGACGACGATCTCGTCAGCGCTGTTCAGTTCGTTCAAGCGGGAAGGGAATTGGCCCAGCGGTATCAGCTTCGAGCCGTAATTTTCCAGATTGCCGATCTGCCATTCGTGCGGTTCACGCACGTCAATAATCGTGACCTGTTTGCCACTGTCTAGCTCGGCTTTCAGTTGCGCGGGCGTCACTTCCCATTCTGAAACGGCGTCCGTTTTGACTTCGGGCTGTGGCGGTGTGATTCCGCAGAAGGCGTCGTAATCAATCAACTCTTTGATCGTAGGATTCTCGCCGCACAGCGGGCATTCGGGGTTGCGACGCAGCTTCAACTCGCGGAACTTCATCTTTAAGGCGTCAAACAGCAGCAGGCGTCCGATCAGCGATTCGCCCTGGCCGATGATCAGCTTGATCGCTTCGGTCGCCTGAATCACGCCGATAATGCCGGGCAGAATCCCCAAGACGCCGCCTTCGGCGCAGGACGGAACCAAGCCGGGCGGAGGCGGTTCGGGATACAAGCAGCGATAGCAAGGCCCGCCGCCTCCCGGATAAAACACCGACGCTTGTCCGTCGAATCGGAAGATTGAGCCGTAGACGTTCGGTTTACCCAACAGCACGCTGGCGTCATTGGCCAGATAGCGCGTTTGGAAATTGTCCGTGCCGTCAATGACGATGTCGTAGTTTTTTATGATGTCGAGCGCGTTGTCCGCGCGCAGCGCCGTTTCGTAGGTGTCAATTTGAATGTGCGGGTTAATGTCGGACAGGCGGTCTTTAGCGGATTGAATCTTCGGACGCCCAACGTCTTTGGTACCGTGAATGATCTGGCGTTGCAGGTTACTGAAATCCACCACATCGAAATCCACCAATCCCAACCGCCCCACGCCCGCCGCTGCCAGATACAGGCCCAATGGCGAACCCAGACCGCCCGTGCCAATCAGCAGGATGCTGGCGGCCTTCAGCTTGCGCTGACCTTCCATGCCGACCTCCGGCATGATCAGGTGGCGGCTGTACCGCGCAATCTCGTCTTTGGTCAATTCGGGCAGCGCCCCGCCGCTTCTCGCTCCCTCTGTCGCCAAGCCTGCGCCCCCTGCAATCGCTGGAATAATGCTGATGTCGTCGCCTTCTTTGATCGGTGTGTTTTCCTGTTGCTGATGGCGAATGTCTTCGTCGTTGACATAAACATTGACGAAGCTGCGCAGCTTGCCGCTCGTGTCGTATAGATGCTTTTTCAATTCGGGGTGCTGCGCGGTCAAACTCCCCAGCACTTCTCCGACATTCACTCCCTGAACTTCCACTGCCGCTGTGCCGCCCGCGTATTGGCGCAGCGCAGTCGGAATCACAATCTTTGGCATGTCAATTTCTCCTGGTTAGTTCACCCACGAAGCGACACGAAGTTGCACGAAGAGTTTCTGATTTCTTCGTGAGCCTTCGTGTCGCTTCGTGGGTGGATCTTATTGCTGAATCATCTCTTCTTCGTCGAATTGCGAACGATCTTCGCGCACAGTCCAGGCGCGCACTTCCTCGGCTTTGCCGTCGCGCACTGAAACGATCAGGTATGACCATTCCACGA
>JBDSAM010000041.1:0-3570 GCA_039922135.1 Blastocatellia bacterium | reverse complement strand
TGTGGCGAAGCCAAGCTGGCCGAAGCAGTCTCAGACCGACACAAAGTCCACAGCTTCGACCACGTAGCGGTGAGCAATGACGTGACCGCTTGCGACATGGCTCATGTGCGGCTTGATCCCGAAACGCTCGATGTAGCAATCTTCTCGCTGTCATTGATGGGATCAAACTTTACTGACTACATACGCGAAGCACATCGTACCCTGAAGCTCGATGGCCAGCTTCACATAATCGAAGCAACCTCGCGCTTTACCAACCGAGATCAATTCGCAAAAGACCTGGAAGGACTTGGATTCGATGTAATCCGAGTTGAAGACAAATGGAAGTTTACGCACATCCGCGCGCAAAAAAACGAGCGCCAGCCGCACGAGCCTGTTGAACTTCAATTCTGAACGTGCATCCGCTACCTTTTTCGCTCAGTCCGGCTTGTGTGCTAGCATACGCCACGATTTAACGAACAATTTTGTTTCCAATTCTAAAAGTGGGAGAAGACTAAAAAGCGATGGCTATCTCAGTGCGCCAAGCCGTGAGCGTTGGCTCTTATATCTTCAAGCAAAAATTCAAGGGCAATAAACGTTATCCGCTGGTGCTGATGCTGGAACCGTTGTTCCGCTGCAATTTGGCCTGCGTTGGCTGCGGCAAGATTCAATATCCGGGCGAGACCCTGAAAAAGAACATGACGCCCGAACAGGCGTTCCACGCGGCCGAAGAATGCGGCGCGCCGATTGTCACCATTGCGGGTGGCGAACCGCTGCTCCATCCGGAAATCAAGGCAATTGTTGAGGGAATGATCGAGCGCAAAAAGTTCGTCTATCTGTGCACAAATGCAATTTTGATGGAGAAGAATCTGGATCAGTTTGAGGCTTCGCCCTACCTGACTTTCAGTGTTCATCTGGACGGGATGAAAGATCGCCACGACCAGTTGGTGGATCGCAAAGGGATTTTTGACATCGCCGTCAGCGCCATCAAAAAAGCCAAAGAGCGCGGCTTCCGCGTAACCACCAACACGACGGTTTTCGACGGCGAATCGGCGGAAGACATGCACGAGATGTTCGATTTTCTGGCCGATCTTGGCGTTGATGGGATGATGATTTCACCCGGATACAGTTATGCCTGGGCGCCGGATCAGGAGCACTTCCTGAAACGCGAACAGACCAAAGCCCTGTTCCGCGAAGTGCTTGCCCCGGCCAAAACCAAACGCGGCCAAAAATGGGAATTCAACCACTCTCCGTTTTATCTGAAGTTTTTGATGGGCGAAATTGATTATGACTGCACGCCGTGGGGCAATCCGAATTACAACCTTTTCGGCTGGCAAAAACCCTGTTACCTGCTCAATGAAGGTTATGCAGAAACTTTCAAGGAGTATATGGAAACAACCAACTGGGAAAACTACGGCCACAAAAGCGGTAACGCGCACTGCCAGGATTGCATGGTCCATTGTGGTTACGAACCAACCGCCGTCATTGACGCCACGCGCAATCTGAAAAACATGCTCGTCTCGATTCGTGGATTGAGCTAGAACATCGGTACGGAACCGGGAGCGGTAGCGACCGGGTAGGCTATTGAGAGCGCAACCCACAAGCCCCCGGTCGCTACGGCTCCCGGTTCCGTACCAACTGCTCACACAATATCCGCAAACTCCTTCTCCAAACTCTTAAAGTACTTGTAGCCCGCCCATAACAGTAGCACCGATACCGCAGCCGCCAGCAACAGGTATTTCAACTGCGGCTCAATTCCCTGCACCACAGTGCGACGATACCCATCAATAATCGCGGCCATTGGATTCAACGAAAAATACCAGCCTCGCCAACGCTGCGGTACAACCGACGCAGGATACAGAATCGGCGTGACAAACATCCAGATTTGAATCATCAGCGGCAGCGTGTGGCGCACGTCCCGATACAAAACCGTGAACGCCGACAGCAGCAGGCAAACGCCTGCTGTAAACGCAATTTGGATTGCCACAATCGGCAAGAGATACAGCAGATTCCAAGTCGGCGGTACGCGATAAAACAGCAGCAGCGCGACAAAGATCGCCGATGCAATCACGAAATCCACAAACGCCGCCAGCACCGACGCCAACGGAATGATTTCGCGCGGAAAGTAAATCTTCGTGATGATGTGCGAATTGGCAATTAAGCTGGGGATGGCAAAGGTCAGCGAAGTCGAAAAGAACGTCCACGGCAGCAGCGCCGCATAAGAAAAGAGCGGATACGGAATGCCATCGCTCTGCATTCGCGCAAACCACGAAAAGAAAACCGTGAAGACCACCATCAACGAGAACGGCTGCAAGACTGCCCAGACAATGCCCAGCGCGCTCTGTTTGTAACGGACTTTGATTTCGCGCTGCGTCACCAGCCACAACAGTTCGCGGTGCCGCCACAGTTCGCGCGCGTGTCCCGCCAAGCTGTCACTCCATTCAATGATATTTTCGAGCGGAGGCTCAGGCAGAATTTCCGGCATCTTATTGTTCAATTGGTTTTTTGGCATTGTCATAAACTGCAAAGTATTCCCCTGCAATTTGTATCCAATCTCGCGTCTGAACAACAAACGCGCGCGCCTGCTTGCCCAATGCCCGCCGTTCACTTTCGCTTTCCACCAATCCCAACAGCAGATTCGCCAATGCCTCTGCATTCTCGGCTTCAACCAGATAGCCGACATTGCCGTTATCAAACAATTCGCGGATGCCAGTGACATCGCTGCCGACGACGGCTTTTCCCATTGCCATCGCTTCCAGAGGTTTCAGCGGCGTGGTCAGTTCGGTCAGGCGCGAGCGTTTGCGCGGATAAACCAGAATATCCATTACGGAATAGTATCGGCGCACTTCGTCGTGCGGCACGTTGCCGGTGAATATGAAGTGGTCGCGCAACTGTTCCGGGATTCTGGTATGTAACATCTCAACGGCTTCGCCATCGCCGACCAGCAGCAACACAATGTCATTACGGTTGGCCAATAACTCAACTGCGGCATCCACCAGAAACTCCAGGCCTTCATAAAAATAGAATGATCCGATGAAGCCAATCACGGTTTTTCCAAACAGTTCATATTTCAGGATTAGCTCAGCGTCCGGCTCACACGGCTGAAAATAGTCAGTGTCTACGCCATTCGGGATTTTAACAATCTTTTCGGGCGAAAT
Organism: Blastocatellia bacterium; assembly: GCA_039922135.1. GTDB lineage: Bacteria > Acidobacteriota > Blastocatellia > RBC074 > RBC074 > RBC074. Next base: position 436 of record JBDSAM010000041.1, on the reverse strand, counting down.
GCCTCGGCGAACCAGATCATCGCGCAAAGCGTGGCTGATGGTCACGACGCAATCGGCCTGTTCCAGCGCTTGCTGTTCCAGCCGTGCGGCCAGCCGGTAGCGCAGCGAGTTGTAACGTGTCTTGCCGCGGTCTACCGCCGCGTCTTCTTCGTAATAGCGCAGTTCATAAACCAGCGGCAGGCTGAGTGCTTTTGCTGCCTGGGCCGCAGCCAACCCATTAAGCGATGGTGAATGCGCGTGAATGACATCAACTTTTAGTTCAGCCGCCAGTCGCTTGACCGCTTTGGCCAGCGCCGCCACGCAGGCCACTTGCTTGACCATCGGCACGGCTTGGAACTTTGAAAGCGGTGGCCAGTGGGTGCGGTGGTATTCGATGCCGTTGATGGTTTCAATTTCGCTGGTGAAATCTTCGTGCTTGGGCGAGGTGATGACAACA
>JBDSAM010000040.1:0-3134 GCA_039922135.1 Blastocatellia bacterium | reverse complement strand
TGCCTGAAGGACAGGAGACGGAAATCATCCCCGGCGAATTGGAATCGGGTGAATGGCTACGTCCGCCAGAAGCTCTGCAAAAGTGGATTGACGGCGACTGTTTGATTGTCACGCCGATCACGACGGCGTTGCAGGCGCTGGCCATCGGCGCGCAGGATTTTGCCGCACGCATGCACGGCGTGTCTCAATCCGATCGCGATCACTGGGAAAGCCGCGTCGAGATGCGCTATGGCTTTTACCTGTGCGCGCTGCGCACGCCGACGATCCCGCCCGCGACGCATACGAATTGTTATTTGATCGGCGGCGACGAAATGGTGGTGATTGATCCCGGCTCGCCTTATCCGGATCAACAGGCCGTGCTTGATGCTGTTGTCGAGCGTTTGGTGGCGCAGGGCCGCCGCATGCGCGAGATCATCATTACGCATCTGCATCCCGATCACATCGGCGGCGTCGTGCATCTGGCCGAAAAATTTAACCTGCCAATTGCTGCCCATCGGCTGACCGCTGAAGCCATCAATGATGAAGTCTGCGTGGATCGCTTGATCGAAGACGACGAAGTGATTGAGCTGAAGGAAGCAACGACAGGAATCGTTTGGCGGTTGCGCGCTTTGTGGACGCCTGGGCATGCGCGTGGGCACCTAAGCTTTTACGAAGAGCGCACCGGCACGTTGATCACAGGCGATTGCGTGGTTGGCTTTGGTACTGTGGTCATTGCGCCACCCGAAGGCAATATGAAAGCCTATCTGGATTCGCTGCATCGGTATCTGGCGTTGCCGAAGCTGACGGCGCTGATGCCTGGTCACGGCCCTGTCATTGCCGACGCCCGCGCCAAAGTGGAAGAGTACATCGCGCACCGTCAGGCGCGCGAAGAGATGATCATCAACGCGATGGCGGGCGGGGCTTCATCCACTGCGCAAATCGTCAAAGCTGTTTACACTGATGTGCCAGAGGAGATGCATCAATTGGCAGAACTGTCCGTACTGGCCGCGCTGGAAAAGCTCCACGACGAAGGCCGTGTTTTAAGAAGCGGTAGCGAGTTTCTTTTGCGGTAATTTCGAATCTTATCACTTCACCCCTTAGCCATGATTACTTTCACACTATGCTTGTTGGCTCTATTGATCGGCACACTGTTCGGCTTTGGCACATTTCGGCTTTGGATGGTGTACCAGGCAAATGTCGCCAGCGCCGCCGCATTTAGACAAGCGGGCGGACAGGCAACCCTGCCTTCAATCAACGAAGCGCCTCCCAGCCCTGCTGAAGCCCAGGGCAGCGCCGACCTGTACAAGATCGCCGAAACATTACAGGGTTACTTCGACCAGAGCGCGCATCCGAAAGACATGCTGACAAACCCGGATTTCGAACGCGGCGTACAATTGCTGCTGACCAGTTCGTATTCAACTGGCGACCTATTCAGTTACGCCTCAGGAACGAACACGGTGATCTGTTGCCTGGCATTTGAAGCGCTGTCACGCCGCACGGCTGAATCCATTGATCAGGACATCTACGAACCGACAATGAACATGGTCGGCAATTTGGGTTATTGGCCGCTCTATTTCACCTTCCGCGCCCTGAACAAACACTCTGACCGGCCATTGATTGGGGCGGTACTGTCGCGTGTCAGCTTGAACTGGCGCGTGCCGAGCGCCATCCAAATACTGCGCGAGTTTATCGAAGGGCGCGTTGCCGCAGGTGAAACAGCAGCGTTCGACGATGGGCTGGACCGCTTGCAAGATGGAGATGAGGTTGAAAATTTAGAGAACGCGCTGCGCGAGATTGGCGAATCGCTGACAGCGAGAATGCTGGAACAGGTGCAACAGTATCGGTTGTCGCATTTTTTGCGCGGCATCGGGCGCATCTGGGGGCCGGATGAAGATCGCGACGCCGAATTACTGATTGAACATGAATATTTGAATGAACAAGTTCAAGCCATTGAATCGGCGCTGTATAAACGCACGCCGCGTTCGGTCCTGCTGGTTGGCGAAACAGGCGTTGGCAAAACGGCGATGACGCGCGCGCTGGCAAAAAGATTACAGCAGCAGGGCTGGATGATTTTCGAAGCAAGCGCCGTTGAACTGATGGCCGGGCAGATTTATTACGGCGAACTGGAAGGCCGTGTTCAGACGCTGCTCAAACAGCTCAGCAAGCATCGCAAGACACTGTGGTTCGTGCCGAACTTTCAGGATTTGCTGTGGGCTGGGCAGCACCGTCACAGCCAAGCGGGCGTGCTGGATCACATCTTTTCATGCATCGAAAGTGGCGAGATCGTTTTGCTGGGTGAAACGCAACCAGCGGCCTACGAACGCCTGCTGCAAGCCAAGCCGCGGTTGCGCACGGCGATGGAAACGGTGCGCGTCAATTCCTTAAATGACGACAAAACGCTTGCGCTGGCTGAACAGTGGGTGGCGCATTACAGCGGTTTTCAAGAAGACAAATTGATCAATGACCAGACGCTGCACGAAGCATTTCAATTGTCGAAACAGTTTCTGGGTGAAAAGGCTTCGCCGGGCAATCTGCTGCAATTCCTGTCACTGACGCGGCGGCGAATGCTTTCGATTAATCCCGACGCCCAGGCGCGTATTACGCTGGATGACCTGCTGGTGACGCTGGCGCAACTGACTGGATTGCCGGTTAGCATTCTGGACGATCGGCACGGGCTGGATTTGGAGGCCTTGCGCGAATACTTCCAGCGGCGCGTGCTGGGCCAGCCCGAAGCGATTGACTGCCTGGTAGAGCGCGTGGCGATGATCAAAGCAGGTGTGACTGATCCAAAACGTCCGCAGGGCGTCTTCCTTTTTGCCGGGCCTACGGGAACAGGCAAGACCGAGATTGCCAAGACGCTGGCCAAGTTTCTGTTTGGTTCGGAAGAACGAATGCTGCGCGTGGATATGAGCGAATTGCAAGGCCCAAACGGCCTGGGCCGCATCATCGGCGAGTTTGAAGAGAACAGCGGCCAGACCGCGCTGGTCAATCAAATCCGCCGCCAGCCGTTTTCCGTCATCCTGCTGGATGAGTTTGAAAAAGCCGATCCGAGCGTCTGGGATTTATTCTTGCAGGTTTTTGATGATGGGCGATTGACCGACCGGCGCGGCAACACGGCGGACTTCCGCCATTCGATCATCATCATGACTTCCAAT
>JBDSAM010000039.1:0-7118 GCA_039922135.1 Blastocatellia bacterium | reverse complement strand
CGGTAACGTTAGTTAAAGAGCGTAATCCTGAATATGAAAGAGGGTGACGTGGTACTGACGCCGGTTCCGCAGGCCAATGGGCAGATCAAAAATCGTCCGGCGCTTTTTTTACGAGAGATGCCGCCCTTCAATGATGCGCTGGTTTGCGGCATTAGTACTCAGCTTCAGCAACAGGTCGCGGGCTTTGATGAAATCATCCGGCAGCAGGATGTTGATTTTACTTCAAGTGTGTTAGTGGCTGACTCTCTTTTCAGGCTTGGCTTTCTGGCGTTGATACCGCGCAACAAGTTTATAGGGAGCATTGGCTCTATTGCTCCTGCCAGACACAAACGATTGCTGAAAAACCTGAGTGATTACCTGGTCAAGTAAACGTCCAACAAATGAGCTTGAGAACAGTAACTGCCACCAGATATGTAACTCCATTACGCGAAGGTGGATCGCTTCCAGCAATCATCGAAGCCGATGATGATGGGATGTATGTCCTGAAGTTTCGCGGCGCGGGGCAGGGGCCGAAAGCGTTGATCGCGGAATTGGTCGCGGGGGAGCTTGCTCGTGCGGCGGGGCTGCCGGTACCGGAAATTGTCTTCGTTGAACTTGATCCCGATCTTGCCCGCACAGAACCTGATCCGGAGATACAGCATTTGATAAAGGCGAGCGAGGGCTTGAACTTGGCGCTGGATTACCTGCCCGGTTCTGTCACGTTTGACCCGGTGGCTGAGAAGGTTGATGCCGATCTTGCTTCTGCAATTGTCTGGTTCGATGCGTTTGTGACCAATGTTGACCGCACGGCGCGCAATACGAATATGCTGATTTGGCACAGGCGGCTGTGGCTGATTGATCACGGAGCAGCGCTATACTTTCATCACCGATGGGAAAACTATCTGGAACGCAGCCGGGACGCGTTTGCAATGATCAAAGATCATGTCCTGCTGGGCTTGGCCGGTTCGCTTCAGGAAGTGGATGCAAAGATGACGGAGCGAATCACGCCGGAGGTTATTGAGCGCATAGTAAAACTGATACCTGATGCGTGGCTGTCAGGCAATCCTTCGTTTAGTAACAGCGATCAATACCGGGATGCTTACATCGAATATCTGGTGAAGCGGTTGGAGCAGCCACGCGTTTTTCTGGAGGAGGCAATTCGTGCCAGATAATAGTAATGCCCACAATAACAACACCTATGATTACGCCATCATCCGCGTCGTTCCCCGCGTCGAACGCGAAGAGTTCATCAATGTCGGCGCGATCGTTTCGTGCCCGGCGACAAAATTTCTGGAAGCCCGCATTGAACTGGATGAGCAACGGCTGATGGCATTGGATTCAACGCTGGATATTGAAGCCATTCGCGCCAACCTGGCGACCATTCCTGCAATTTGCGCTGGCGGAGAGCAGGCAGGGCCGATTGGGCAATTGACACAGCGCGAACGCTTTTACTGGCTGACTGCTCAGCGCAGCACAATCATTCAAACCTCGCCCGTGCATACTGGCCGTTGCACCAACCCTAAGGCTTTGCTGGATCGCCTGATTAACAGTATGGTGCGATCATCACCGCACCCCGGCTGAGCCATTACAATTCCACTTACAACCAGGAGACCATGTGCATGAAAACCGCTGTCAAAAAACAAACACCGAAAGCCAACCCAGTCGCCTTGCTGGTCGCTACTAAAAAAGGCGCGTTTATTCTGACTGCTGACAACAAACGCAAAACCTGGGAAACCAAAGGCCCAATCTTTCTGGGCAACATCGTGCATCACGTCATGCTTGATCCGCGCGATGGGCGAACGCTGCTACTGGCGGCCAAGACAGGCCATCTGGGGCCGACAGTTTTTCGCTCGACCGATTTCGGCGAGACCTGGAAAGAGGCCGCCAAGCCTCCGGCCTTCCCGAAAGCGCCTGCCCAGACTTCTGAAAGCCAGAAAGGTTTAACGGTGGATCACGTCTTCTGGCTGACGCCGGGACATGCCAGCGAACCAAACGTGTGGTACGCCGGTACTTCGCCGCAAGGGCTTTTCCGGTCGGAAGATGGCGGAGAGACTTGGGAATCGATCGCAGGCTTCAATGATCATCCGATGCGGATGACTTGGATTGGCGGCTTGGGCGATGGCACGCCCGACGGGCCGAAGATGCATTCGGTCATTGTTGATCCGCGCGACGCGAACCATATGTACATCGGCATGTCCGGCGGAGGCGTGTTTGAAAGCACGGACAAGGGCGCGGACTGGAAGCCGCTGAACAAGGGGAGCCGCGCGGACTTCTTCCCTGATCCGCTGCCGGAATTTGGCCAGGACCCGCACTGCGTGCGGTTGCACCCGGCAGCGCCGGATATTTTGTATCAGCAGAATCATTGCGGTATTTATCGAATGGATCGCACCGCCACAGAAGGAGACCGCTGGGAACGCATCGGCGAAAAGATGCCGGAAGCAGTGGGTGACATCGGCTTCCCAATGGTCTTGCATCCGCGCGATCCCAAAACGTGCTGGGTTTTTCCGATGGATGGCACGCAGGTCTGGCCGCGCACTTCGCCCGGCGGCAAGCCTGCGGCTTACGTCACGCGCGACGCGGGCGACACATGGAAGCGATTGGATAATGGCCTGCCGCAACAACAGGCTTGGTTCACGGTCTTCCGTCAGGCGATGACCGCAGACGCCCAAGACCCGGTCGGCATCTATTTCGGCACAACTTGCGGCGAACTGTGGGCTAGCACAAACGAAGGCGAGCAGTGGTCATGCATAACGCGTCACCTGCCGCACATCTATGCAGTAGAGGCTGCTGAAATCAACCAATGAAAGTCATCATTCCCAGTCCGTTGCTTTCCTACACGAACCAGTCGAAAGAAGTCGAAGCCAATGGCGCAACCGTCGCTGAACTGCTCCAGGATTTGAACCGACGGTTTCCCGGCATCCGCTTTCGGATGATTGATGAACAGGACACCATTCGCCCGCATATGAAAATCTTCGTCAATGGCGAACAGACCTGGAGTTTGGACGTGGCGCTGCAATCATCTGACGAAGTTCATATCCTACAGGCGTTGAGCGGAGGCTGAAGCTTGTAGTCAAAACAAAGGTAGTGGCCTAACGAAGAGAGATGGAGGTTCAGAGTTCGACCTTCATGCTGAAGTTTGAACTCTATACTTCTCTCCTCGCTGATCCACTACCAAAACAAAAAGGGCCGGACGAAGATGATTGCATCTTCGTCCGGCCCTTTTTTTGGTTGACGGTCCGTGACTACTTCACAGACACGTCGTCAATGCGGCCTAGAACGTCACGCGAAGGCCGACTTGTACACGCCGCGGGCCCGGAACCGGGGTGCCGGTGGCGCCGCTGCCATTACCACTGTCGGAATTCGACGGCGTGAACTGCAGGAAGTTGGCCGCCGTGAAGGCCGTCACCGGCGCGCCCCAGTTCGTGTGGTTGAAGACGTTGGCTGCCTCGATGCGCAACTCCGGCTGGAACCGCTCCTTGATCCGGAATTGCTTGAACAGCGAGAGGTCGGTGTTCCAGATCCGCGGACGACGGAATTGGTTACGGGCCGAAGTACCAAAGCCAACTTGCCCGGTGGTGCCCTGTGGCTGCGAGAAGAGGGCTTTGTCGTACCACGTTGTAGTGGTGCCTGATCCCACTTTGCCGCTGGCCTTTGGATCGCCAGTGAAGTTGGTGAGGATTGAGCCGCAGCTCACGCAGTTCAGCGACGTGTTCGCGCCGCCGATGGAGAACGGCGTGCCCGAGTAGTTCGCCTGGATGCCGTTGAGCTGCCAGCCGCCCAGGAGCTTGCCCGTCAGGTTAGTCCTATCTTTCAGGAAGGGCAGTGCATACAAAAAGCCTATCTGGAAGACATGCGTCCGGTCGAAGCCCGCCAGCGCGAAGTTGTCCTGGTACTTCAACGGGTGATTCCAGGTCAGCCCGACCCACCCGTCTTCGTCGGCCATGTTCTTGGCCTTGCTCAGGGTGTAGGCACCCTTCAACAGAAGCCCGTCTTTGAAGGGCCGGTTGATCGCCACTTGCAGCGAGTTGTAGCGGGCCTTGGTGCGTGCGCCCCAATCGTTGATGGCGGTGGTGCCGGCCACGGAGAAGTACTTGAGCGCGGCGTTACCGCCACCGGTGAAACCGCCAGCGGGGTTAGCGACACTAGGCTCACCGTAGTTGATGTTCAGATCGGCGTAGCCACCATCCGTGCGGGTTCCGACGTAGGCCACTTCGACGATGATGTCCCCCGGCAGCTTGTGTTCGAAGGCGACGTTGTACTGCTGGATGACGGCGCGATCGAGGCTTTTGCCCGAGCCTGGGAAAGCTTCAGTACCGAAGTTCGGCGACCGCATGAAGACGCCACGCGGCAGCGCCACTCTGCCGGAGCTGAAATTCGGGATTGGAACGGTGGGGATGCCAGCGGCCAGGGTAGTGACTGAGTCGAACTGCTCGGCGGCGAGGTTGAAGTTGATGTCATACGGGAACGATCCCCGCATGGGCCGCGACCAGGGGAGTGGATTGATGGTGCGGCCATAACCGGCTCTCACCACCGACTTGTCACCAATACGATACGCAGCGCCCAAGCGCGGCGCCAGGTACCATTTTTTGAGCTTGAGGCCGACGTTATCCGGCACATCACCGCGGCCGCCCAGCAGCACGGTGTAGGTGCTGTAATCGAGCCGTTCGATGCCGCTATTCGCGCGGTGCATCAGCGGGTAATTCTCGACCCGGAGTCCCAGGTTGAGAGTCAGATTCGGCGTGACGCGCCAACGGTCGCGCACGTAGAACGCCGTCTGCCACTCACGCCCGGTCATATCCTCGGTCTGGACGTCCTTCGCGAAGGAGTTCGGCAGGCCAAGCAAAAGTGCTGCGAACGAGTTCCACCCAGGCGAGGTGTAACCGGCTGCTCCCGTGGTGTTACCGCTGAAGCTGAAGCCACCCTTCAAACCGTAGTTGCCGAACTCGGCCTGGCGGTGATTCAGTTCCAGCTTGACGATGTCAATGCCGGTTCTCACTTCATGCTTGGCGAAGACCTTCGTCAGCGCGCTGCTGAAGCTATAGTTGAGTTCCTTGCGATACAGCGGCATCCAGTTGGGCGTCGTGCCGATGGTGTATGTGCTGGCGAATTGGGGCAAGCCGCTGGCGCGGATGTCCTTGGGATCGTTCACGCCGGGAATCCCAATATCTATGCCGAAGTTTTTGCCAAAGTCGGGCCCGGTCACTACCTGATCTTGGCGGTTATATCCGAAGTTCCCATCTAGCAGGAGCGTCGGGCTGAGCGTCCAGGTGTGGCCGACACTGACCACATAAACCTTTGTGTCACCCACGCTGCCGTTGTCGAAGCCCAGAATGAAATTGTCCACCACGTTGGCTTGCAGCGTGGAGAACTTGCCCCAGATTGAGTGATTCTTCGAGCGCTGCCAGGTGAGCTTTCCGTCGTAATTGGCGCGATCTACCTCGACCTGACGCGGCACCACGTAGTCGTCGAGGATGAAGTTTGAGTTCAGATCCCTGGTCGTGTTGACCTTGGGATAGAGTGCCAAAAGCCGATTGGCAATCGAGCTGATCCGAGCGGTGGGAATCGCGAAGTTGGCGAACTGCGTCCGCCCCGTTCCCCCAGCGCCACCGGTGCTTGGGTCGTAGAGTTGGAAGGTGGGATAGGCAGGGCTGCCATCAGCCCTTTTAGCGGCAAGAACTTCACTGAAATCGCCAGTGCGCATTTTGTCGGTCGGGACTGCGGAGGTGAAGTTGATGCCGCGCCGATCGCGGAACTTCTCGTATGCTCCGAAAAAGAAGAGCTTGTCTTTGATGATCCGGCCACCGAGCGTGCCGCCGTATATGTTATGCGAGAGCGGAGGTTTCACCAGCCCAAACGCATTGTTGTTGAAGGTGTTGGCGTTCAGCTTGTCATTATTATAGAACCAGAAACCGGAGCCATGGAACTGGTTGGTGCCGGACTTGGTTATCACAGTCTGGGCGGCACCGCCGGCCATGCCTGTATCGGCGTCAAAGTTGTTAGTAGCTATGTTGACCGTCTCGATGGTCTCCGCCGACGAGATATACCCGGCGTGGTGCGGCAGCCAAACGTTCACCGACACCGCACCGTCAACGCGGGTGGTGTTGCTATTCGGTTGAACGCCGTTGACAAAGGTACGTAGCGACCGGCCCGGCGTATCAATCTCCGCATTCTGGAGCACAACGGGCGTCGCGCCCGGCACCAGGTTGAGCAGCGTCTGATAGTTGCGGTACTGGTTCAGCGGCAGCGAGGTTACCTGGGCGCCGGTGATTTCCGTGCTCAGGTCTGCCTTCTCCGTGTGCAGCGTGGCTGCGTCGGCAGTCACCGTGACCGATTCCTGGGCACCACCGATCTGCAGCGTGATGTCCTCGCGCTTGGGGTTGCCGGCCGACACGACGATGCCAGACTGACGCGTTTCCTTGAAGCCTTTGACCGACAGGGCCATGTCGTAATTACCCGGTTGCAGGTTGCGGAACACATAGCTCCCGGTGTCGTCAGTAACTGTCTCCAGTTTTAAGGCGGTGCCGGTGTTGGTAATTGTGACCGACACGCCCGGAAGGGCCGCCCCTTGAGGGTCCGTCACTTCACCTACGATACTGCCGTAGAGTGCCTGAGCGTCAGCGCGGAACGAAGCCAGTCCCACCGCCAACAAAGCGACGAGCAGGACAGCCCAGTACCGAGCCGCAAACTTGGGAAAAAGTTTTCGCATGGTGATCTCCTACTTTTGAGAGTTTGGCTCGCGGACACGATTGTGGCCGTCTTGGGCTTCAGACCGTGCCTGCTCGAGCGAGTGATGAAGGGTTGTGATTAAGAACTGGCAGCGATTTCAGGTCGAAACCGCCTTTTCATCCCGTTGATTTAATTCCGAAAAGAAGCGCGCTCAGTTTTTGTGCATGAGCTTTATGATTTAATTGATTGTCGTTGAATGCAGCAAGCTAACCCGGTGCGGCAGAGTCTATGCATGAGTGGTGGAAAGGTCAACCTCAGTAATGCCCAACAATGCGCGCCGGTATGGCCCACAGGCGCGAGCGCTAAGTATAAGAGCGAATCCCACTACCAGCTTCCGTTAGTGGGATTCACAGAACTCAGACTACTGAGGATGCCAATGACGCAAGGTCGTGGGATCTGTGCCATTTTTGGAT
>JBDSAM010000038.1:0-3113 GCA_039922135.1 Blastocatellia bacterium | reverse complement strand
CACTGAAAGGCCATTATGCACGACGCGGATGAATTTTGCGTTCTCGGTCTTTTTGCCCACGGCGTCAAAGCGTGGCGCGCGGAACCAGATATAAAACGATTGCCATTCGCCGGGACGACGCGCGGCGTTGCGGCTGGGCGCTGATCCGCCCACGCCCTGTTCATTGATCCAGCGATGATAGATCGCGCCGCAATCCGAAGTGGTCATCGGCTCGGTCGAACCCCAACTGTCAAAAACCTGCACCTCGTAAAGACCGTGCAGGTAAATGCCTGAATTCGAGCCTTTGGCAATCATGAACTCCAGATATAGCTCAACGTCGCCGAACTTCTCATCCGTGACCAAATTGACCGTCCTACCGGTCGGCCCGTTCAGCATCACGCCGCCGGGTGCGCGTCCTACGGCATTCAGCCGCGTCGGCCCCAGCAACCGTTCCCACATAATGGCTGTGGTCGTCAGCCACTGATTCTGGCCGGAACCCTGCCCGTGCCAGCCCGTCAGGTCGTTGCCGTTCAAAAGCGGCGTCCAGCCCTGTTCCAGCATAAACGGCGGATCGCCGTGCATCTCGCCGTCATTGATTTTTTGCGGCCTTGGCGCTTGAGGCCGTTGCTGTCCGGCTAACGGAGCAATCAGTAAGCCTGGCAGCAACAGTGACAAAAGCACTGGCAGCAATGTAGTTTTCGCTTTCAGCATAAAAACTTGGGGGATTTGAACGATTGTAAAAAAGGGAATGGGAACTGAGAGGTTTAATTCCCAGTTCCCTGTTTATTGACGCAGCTAAGCAGCGACAAGTTACTGAAAACTTTCGTCAATCATGGATGGGGCTGAAGTCATACCTGATAACTCAGCCTCATCTATGACTGGTTCAGGTTCTTAGAACTCGAAGCGTAACATCCATTGCATGTTGCGCGGCGGGCGCACCGAATTGATTGCGCCGAAGCCGTTCCGGTTCGTCTGCTCGTTGGCCAGATTGGTAATCACCGTGCTGCCTGGAGTGGCGAAATTGGCTGTCGTGTTGACGCCTGCGAATTGCGTGTGGTTGAACGCATTGAACGCGTCAATGCGCGCTTCGATCCTCACGCCCTCACGTAAAACTAACTTCTTGGAGAGCGAAAGGTCGAAGTAATTGATCGAATCCTGATGCAGGTAATTTCGACCCGATTCAAGTCCCCGGCTACCAACACTGGGGGCCGCAAAAGCGGTCACATCGAATTGATGATACGGATCGCTGCTGTTGCCCGTTCCGGGGTTCTTCAAGATGACGACGCGTGCGCCTTCCGTAGTTGAGCCAGTCAGATTCGCATTGCCGTAGCCTGCAATGCTAAAGCCGGCCCCATAAGGTGCGCCGGTCTGGTAGTGGTAAATACCCGAAAGTTGAAAGTTGTTCAGGGCAAAGCCGAGAGCTTTGTTGTCGGTCGCCTTGGGCACTTCCCAAACCCAGTTGGCCGTCAGGTTGTGGCGGCGATCAAAACTCTGATTGCCGTAATTGGCCTGATGATTAAACTGGTCAATCCGGACAAAGGCAAAGTCATCGCTCGCTGTGCCTAGCGCGTGGCCCCAGGTGTAATTGCCGCCGAGCAAAAGCCCTTTTGAGAAGCGGCGATTCGCGGATACTTGCAGTGAGTGGTAGTTGGAATTTTCAGCCCCCTCCAGAAGCCGGATGCTGTTAGAGAAACCTTGATAGGGTGCAAAAAAGACATCCGTCAGCGCCGTCGCGCCTGGTGTTGTGCTGGCAGTGCGAGTCCTGTCCTGGTTCGCAGCTTGGAAGGTAGAGCCATAGGGGATGGCGTTCAGGTTACGAGCCTGGAGCAAATGATGGCCAATCGAACCGACGTAGGAAACGTCAAGCAAGGTGTCGAAAGGCAGTTTGTACTGAACGCCCAGATTGAAGGAGTAGACTGTTGGATTCTTGCCAACGTAGTCGCTGGCTATAAGTGATGGTGGTGCAAGCAGCGTGGTACGCGGATCAATCTCCTGCAATCGCCCGAAATTCAAGGTCGGCGAGAGCGTAGTGGGGGGATTTCGCACTGTGTCGAACACGACGTTGCCCTGTGGTCGGTCATAGAAGATTCCGCCGCCGCCGCGCACCACGAAATCTTTCTTACCCGATACGTCATAAGCGAAACCAAACCGCGGGCCGAACTGAATGCCACGGTCTTTCACCAATGCCTTCTCAATCCCATTGCCCGAGAGGAAGAGGCCATTCGTGATAAGGCCTGAATTCGGCACAATTCGACCAACGTTGAAGCCGGCAATCGTGTTCGCTGCTGTTGGCACGAAGCCAGGCACCAGCAGGACGGGGTCAACCGCGCGACGGTTATCTCCGCTGTCGCAAGTCGCCGCGCCATTGATACAAATCGGGCGGAAGAGCCTGGAAGCTTGACTGGCCTTAAATTGGTCAGGCAGGAAGTTCGCGCCCTGACCGTCCGTATCGTACTGCGGAGGCATCTTAACGAAACGCATGCCGTAATCCAGCGTCAGCCGTCTGTTCACCTTCCAGTTATCCTGCACATACCATTCAAGGTTGTAATACTTGTAGTTTCCGATGATGCGAGCCGACGCCTGCGTGTAGGAGTTGTAGACGCCAGTGATCGCATTGGCAAAGCCGAACTGCGTATCCAACGGGTTTTGAGAGTTATCGGCGAAGTTGACTGTCGGATTGTTGGAGGCAAAGCTGCTTTGGGGTTTCAAGCTCTGGTGGTAATAGATCCCGGCCTTGACCGAATGAGGGCCCAGAATCTTTGAAATGCTGCCAACAGTGTCTTGAGTCGTGTTGAAGTTATAAAAAGGCGCGTTGTCCGTGCCGATGTTTGGCCCGCCGGAGATGCGACCGCCGTAATTGAAACGCGGAATCAGATCACCTGTGACTGCGCCCGCATAAAGCGTGGGAAAGCCGGTGAGTCCTGTGGCCGCTCTGGTGTGCTTATCGGTAGGTAGAATGTCAATCGAGTTGTGACTGATGCCGTAGGTGGCTTCGACAATGGTCGTGGGATTGATCGAACCGGTCACGGTGGTTGCGAAACTGTAGCGTGGAATGCTCCGCGCGGCGGCGAAGGGCGGCAGATTCGTCCCTAGCACGAAGTCACCGTAGGGCAAAATGACAGAAGCCTTATTCT
>JBDSAM010000037.1:0-4446 GCA_039922135.1 Blastocatellia bacterium | reverse complement strand
AACCGAACAGCCACATCGCGCGCAAGATGTCCAATGTGAAGACGCCGATGCCGATGATGACCGCCACTGCCGCAGCCAATACTGCCAACGCGGCCAACACAGCCGCGCTGAAGAAGATCAGCGTTTCAGGTGGCGTACTGCAGGGCAACGCGATCAAAAAGCCCCAGCCTGCTTACCCAGCCGTTGCCAAAGCCGCCAAGGCATCAGGCCCGGTTCAAGTGCAGATCACGATTTCTGAAGAAGGCAAAGTAATTGATGCAGCCGCCATCAGCGGACATCCGCTGCTACGCGATGCTTCGCTGGAAGCCGCCAGACAATGGGAGTTCAAACCCACTGAGTTGTCAGGCGTGCCTGTGAAAGTGCAAGGCGTTCTGACCTTCAACTTTTCGCTCGGAGAAGAAAATCCTACCGGGCCAATGAATACTCTTCCTGCAACAACCGTCATGAGGACATCAGGCCAGATGATGCCTTCAGGTGTGAAGATTAGCAGCAATACTGAATCGCTCGGTAAACAGACCATCGAAGGCATTGAGGCCGAAGGCAAACGGACAACGGTGACGATTCCGGCTGGTGCCATCGGCAACGAGCGCCCAATCGAGATGATCAACGAAACCTGGTATTCGTCGGAGTTGCAAACGACGATCATGAGCAAGCGCACCGATCCACGTATGGGCGAAACGATCTTCCGTTTGACCAATATTCGTCGCGGTGATCCAGATGCTTCTCTGTTCCAGGTGCCGTCAGATTACACAGTCAAAGAAGGTGGTTTCAGCACTAGCTCGGACAGGACCTTTAACTACCGTGTCGCCAAACCCGATAACCAGTAAAGATCGGCAGTCTGAGCAGAGCCGGTTCACACTGATTCTTCAAAACTGGAAAAGGCAGGCATAAGTCTGCCTTTTCTTATTTCACTTTCACTTGTCTATGGTCACTGCACATATACAAACTCATTCAAATTAAACGTCGCCAGACAAAGATCAATCCAGGCGGCCACAGATGCTGGTGCAACCGATTTTGGCGCATCCTTCAACGCCGCAACCTGTTCGCCTCGCGCTAACCTTCTGCGAATGATGACAGCCTGTTCCTTCAAAAAAGCGCGCGCCGCTTGCGCTTCTGCAGGTCGCGGCAATCGCCCAAGCGCAAGTTCAGACAACCGCGCAATCATCTTCTCTTCCCTGCCTGCTTTTGCACCGGCAGTTTCGTTGAACAGCCGTACAGCCAATGCCTTGCTCTGCGCCAGCATAAATTCGCTGTTCATCAATGTCAGCGATTGCAGCGCGTGGACGCTGACGCTGCGAGCCCCACAGGAACTCATCAGATCGGGCGCGTCAAAAGCCACCAGCAATGGCAGCCGTACATTGCGTTTGCGCACCAAATACAGGCTGCGGCGCGCATGCTGGCGCGCGTCGTGATGCACAGGCCATAAATTATCCGGCTCATACTCGGTAAATATCTGATCGTAGACTTCGGGCTCCAGCGGCACCCGGATCGAAGGGCCTCCTTGCTGCTCGGTCAGAGTCCCATTCACTGCCAGCACTGCATCGCGTAACTCTTCAGCGTCCAGCCGCTGCCGATTCATTTCCCACAGCAGCTTATTGTCGGGATCAAGCTTCTCTTTAGCCGCCTCAGAATTGTCGGACGCGTATGACTGCCTGTAGGTATTCGATAACACCATCAGCGCGTGCATCTGCTTCAGGCTCCATCCTCGCTTGACGAACTCTGTAGCCAGCCAATCCAGCAATTCAGGATGGGTCGGTTGCTGGCCGTTGCGCCCGAAATCATTGGGCGTCGCCACAATTCCGCGCCCGAAATGGTGATGCCACAACCGATTCATTATCACGCGGCTGGTCAGTGGATGATCAGCCTGTGTTAACCAGCGGGCCAAAGCTAAACGGCGACCTGTTGAATCAGCAGTTGGCCTGATCTCAACGGCAGGCAAATCTTCCGCCGCCATCAGAAATCCGGGCTGCACTTCCGCGCCCGGCCTGTGCGGATCGCCGCCTTTCAGCAGGTACATTGCTGGAACGGGCTTCACCACATCGGCAACCGCCAATGCCTTGGGCAGCGGTTCGGGTTCGTACAGATTGATTTTATGCATCTGCTGGCGTAGCGCAGCGCGTTTGACCTTATCTTCCGGCGACAACGCGGCAACTAATTCATCCCAATTAAAGCTGAGCATTCGCTGCGCGTCTTTGGCCAACCGCTTCTCGTCATCCGTCCGCTGCTTGTCGTCTTTGGCCAGCGCGCCCGCGAATTGCGGTTCCAGCTTGGCGCGCTTTTCGGCTTTCAACTTTTCTTCGTATGGTTTTTCAATGACTTTGATTTGATCCTGAATAGGCTTGAGCTTCTCTTTGTGTGCTTTGACAGCAGCGGTATGCGTGTCTTCTTGTTCTTTGGTGGATCGCTTGGAATCGTAGTTGTCGGCGGCGGCGAAGAAGGCTTGCAGGCGGTAGTAATCCGATTGCGGGATCGGATCAAACTTGTGGTTATGGCAGCGCGCGCAGCCCACTGTCAGCCCCATCACTCCATTGCCGACCGTGAACATCACTTCAGTCAGCCATTCCTGTCGGTTCATCACCACATCCTGATTACCCGCGACAATGTGCTGCGGCCCGGCGCGCAGGAAGCCTGTCGCCACGCGCATCTCGAAGCTTTCAGGATCTACTTCATCGCCCGCAAGCTGTTCAATCAGAAAACGATCGTAAGGCTTATCTGCATTTAGTGAATTGACGACATAGTCTCGATACCGCCAAGCCTGGTCGCGGTCTTGATCCAGTTCAAAGCCGTTCGTTTCGCCAAAGCGAACAACGTCCAGCCAGTGCTGCGCCCAGCGTTCGCCGTAACGCGGTGAGTCAAGCAGACGACGCACAACTTTTTCATAAGCATTTGGCAAGTTATCTGCCAGGAAAAACTTGATCTCTTCTGGCGTTGGCGGCAGGCCGGTCAAATCAAATGTCACGCGGCGCAGCAAGGTGCGCTTATCGGCAGGCATCGAGGGTTGCAGGCCTTTCTCTTCCAGCTTCGCCAGGACAAAAGCATCAATCGGATTTTTGACCCAGGCGGAGTTCTTTACCGGCGGCAAGGGAGAATGAAGCGGTTTGCGAAAGGCCCAGTACTCAGTGCCCTGCGAATCCGCGCCAGATGAATAGAGCAACGGAAACGACAGCAGGCAAGCGATCAGACTGACCAGCTTGAAAAATCGGATTCGCCTCATAATTTTCTTTCTATTCGCGGGCGGGTTCAATTGTCGAAAGTTTACGGTAATTCCTTAATCAGGGCTTCCCACTCTTCATCCAGCGTTTGGCCAGAAGGAAACGACTGCTTGGCCGTGCGATACCAATAGCCCGCGTTGCTTTCGTCGCCTTCCTTGCGATGCAAGTAGGCGTGGATGCGAGCGGCGGTATCAGTATTAAGTTCCTGAATGATCTTGTGCGCCCTGTTCCAGTCGCCTTGTCGGTCGTACCAGAGCGCAGTCAGGTAAGGCGAAAGTATGGCAGGCGGATGGGCGTCAGCCAAACTGGCTTCAAACTCTTCAAAGTTCATATCATTATGATGTAAAAAGACAGGATGAACAGGACTGGCGAAATCTTCTTCCTTCCGCCAACCTTGTGAATCCTGTCCGTATATTTTTGCGAACCGCTTCAGATGAAAACGACGGTCTGCGAATTCGGAATCTCGAATTTGGCGCGGCAGCTCTGGTTCGGGCAGTAACACATATCGTCTATGCGAACCATGTAATCGCGAGCCTTGGCGAATTTGGCGCGGTCGTAATCGTTTGCGCCACGCGGCAATTCGCGTTTTTTGCTGCGCCTTAGCCAGCGAATCTGAAAATCCTGTTTCTGCCGGCATTTCGGACAGACGTAAACCGCCGTCTTCGTTTCCTGCTTTTCGGTGTAATAGTCTCGTTCGTCCATAGCGCAAATTTTACCCCTAAGACCGCAGTGCGGCCAAACTACTTTTTGCCTATTTCCGGCTTCGCTGTCTCTGGCTTCACTGTTGGGTACTGAATGCCAAGCTGTTCCAGATAGGTCTTGTGCTTCGTTGGGTCAAAGTAGAAATTCTTCAACTGCGGCGCGAACTTCTCCATCTTCTCTTTGTTCAGATCCACTGCCGGTTGATCGTTTGCGCCAATCAAGGGCTGGTATTTGATCTCTTTGGTCTGGACGTTGTTGAAGTAATTCCAAGCCTGTTTGACCAATTCGGGCTGAAGCAGAAAATCGAGCGCGGTCATGGCTTGCACTTTCGCGCCAGCGGTCGAGCCTTTGTGAGCGATGGGCGTGGCCATCGCCACAGCATTCGGCCAGGCGTGTCCCGGCAGGTTTGGAATGTTCGCCGGATAACGCAGATAGACCATCGGCACGTTCCAAGAGATGTCACCCACGTCGTCAGAACCGCCGCCCATCACCTCTTCCTTTGGCCCATCCAATCCTTTCGCTTTAGTCTTCA
>JBDSAM010000036.1:0-7091 GCA_039922135.1 Blastocatellia bacterium | reverse complement strand
CTCACGCTCCAAGGGAACATCAATCTCTCAAACGAGCAGCCAGAGCCTGCCTGCAACGGCTACGTCAGCAGAGATGCAGATGAAGGTATTCGGCCAAGGTGAAAGCTTGAAGCGTGCCCAACAGGCTGGCCAGCACTCGGACTCTGAATCGCTCGTCACTGCCGATTCTTCGCATGCGGTTGAACACAAAATCATCCGCAACGCCGAATTGACGCTAGAACTCGATTCGCCCGAAGAAGCGCAGCGCCGCATTGCTGCAATCGCTGAAAAGTACGGCGGGTTCATCGTCAATTCCGAAAGCAGACGAAATGATGGCAACCAACAAACCGCGCCGAGAATTTCCATCAACGTCATCGCTCGCGTGCCCGCGGCCAAGTTCGCCGAAGCTGTGGCAGAGATTGAGCAAACGGGCGGCAGTGTGCTGCATCGCAAGATTACCGGTCAGGACGTGACCGAAGAGTTCATTGATCTGGAAGCTCAGATTCGCGCCAAACGCGCGCTGGAATCGCAGTTTCTGGAGATTATGAAACGCGCGCAAAAAGTCTCGGAAGCATTGGAAGTACAAACGCAGCTTGCCGAAGTACGCGGTGAGATCGAGCGGTTGGAAGGCCGCCGCCGCTTTCTGGAAAATCAGGCTGCGCTTTCGACTATCACGGTCACACTGCAAACACCTGCACCGATTGTCGCGGCCACGACGGGCGGATTCTGGCACGGCATCAAGCTGGCTTTGGGTGACGGGCTGGATACGTCAGCGGAGATTGTGCTGGGTTTGATTCGGTTCGTGATTGTGATGATCCCGGTAGCGTTGTTGATCCTGCTGCCGCTGTGGTTTGTGGTGCGCTGGTTGCGGCGGCGCGTGGAATGGCCAAAGCGCGCGGCAACCAACAACGCTGGCGAATAAGATGGCGAAGGATGGCAGCGAAAAGGTTTTATTTTTGGTTTTTGATTTTGTGGTGTGTGTTTCGTTGAATCTCTCGGCTACGCATTAAGAATGTTGGTAGGCTGATAGCGGACTTTATGGAAGGACAAAGCGGTTTGCGGTCACACGAAACGTATTAGAGAGTGGTCCTCAATGCGTAGCCCGAGAGTAAATGGGAAACGCCTGCTGAAAGCGTTTGCCAATCCGGTGGCGCACAGACTTTTTTGAAGCTTTTTCGGGAAGCTGGCCATGCGCTCAAACTCAAAGAACTTTTGTTATGGCGCGGTCTCGGCTTATTCCCGGCAAAGCCGCGCTGCTAATCTGCTATTTCGTTTTGAACCTCTCGTACGCCCAAGCTGTGTAGTCTTCGAAGGTCACATTGACGCCGATCATTCGGCTAACGCTGACTCCCATCACCGTTAGCATAAACACCGAAGTCGCGCCGATCAGCGTCATCAGCAGGGTGTATTCAACTATGCTCTGCCCTGCTTCATCCTTTAGAAATTCGATCAATAATTGCTTCATCAATATCCCCGATTCTTCGTAGTGAGGCGGGGGGCACCGTTCGTTGCTTTCGACGCGAGTGAATAGTGCAACGGCCGTGCCATCACGGATAACACGACCGTCCTTTTACCTAATTGCAAAAATGGTTGGAGATAGGAGGTTTGCGCGGATGCGTCCCAAGAATCAACGAAGCTATGTGTCCACAATCGTAGATGTAGTTTCTTCCAAGGATGTAGACGATTGATGACAAAGAAGGCGTGGCTTAGCTCTTTTCGGTCAAATCAGTGATCAGATCGCCCCAGTCCATAACAAAGATAAGAAAGAAGGATTTGATGGCTTCGGGGTTGCGGGTAATCAATCCGACTTCGCGCCGGTAATCAAGTTCGGGTTTGCGCAAGGACTGGCTGCCAAAAAAAACTTCCTTGCCGTCGCAGATGATGGCTTGCGCGTGCAGACGGATCAGCGGCATGGGATGGACTTCGACGCCTTTCACCTTCTTGTCCATATGGCCAATGACTTTAATTTCGACGCCGGTGCGCGCGCGTTCGGCAAGTAGTTTGATAATCTGTGAATCGCTCAGCTTGCCATCGTAGATCAGTAATTGCCGTCGCGCTCCACGAATGAAGTTGGAGAGCCTTTCCCGTGCGTTGTTTGGGCTGATGACAAAATGTTTGGAGCCTGCTTTGCCATCTCTATATGCCTTGCCAGCCACATCAGCGGCGAACAAGTGCACGGCTTCGCCAACCAGATGCGGTTCGTCGGTGACGATGCCGAAGCTGCGGCTGTGGTGAATGTCCAGAAAGGTGAAGTTGAAGGTCAGCAGGTACAGTTCGCGGCGGTCAATGATCATGACCTTGCTGTGATAGCGGATCAGGTCTTCGGCAGTGCGCGTGACAGTGACCTTGAGTTCGGTCAGGCGTTTTTCCAGTTTTTTGATCTCCGGCAGGTCGTCTTTGTTGGTGTAGGTGATCAGGGCGTGAACGCGAACGCCACGCGCGGCGGCTTTGACCAGCGCCTGCTCGATCTCCAGCCGGTCTAGGCGGTAAATGACGATCTCAACGCTTTCTTGAGCCTGGTTGATTCCTTCGAGTAACGGCTCTATGCCGTCACGCGGTTGAATGATGACGCGCAAGTTTCTTGGCCCTGTGTCTTTCTGTCCGTGTGGAAGGTGTCTCTATTTCTTTTCCAAGTAATCCAGTTTGAGATAACTGCTGGAATCGCCGACCAGGAAGAGGAACGAGCGGCCATTAACAGTGGCATGCGTCAATCCTTCCGGTTTAACTTTGGCGTCAAGCGTCATCTCTTCGCGGGCCTTGGCAGGCAGCGAGTCTCCATCCCATTCCCACAATCTGAAGTCGGATTTTTCGACGTTCTCTGGCGCGCCCGAAATGATCAGGAAGGCTTTCAGATGTGAATCATACGTGATGTCGCGAATGCCCTGCCCAGCAAGCGACAGGAAAACGACACGCGGGTTTTCAATTTGCAGATTACCGGCATTAAACGCTCCGCGCACATCGCGCAACCTGAGCGGCACGACGACCGCCTGCGCGCCGATGATCGGCGAGCGCAACCCCAGCATTAAGCGGTCGTGCAGTTTGTCCCAGGCCAGCCCTTCGATATTCAATCCGCCCTGCGCCCCCGGCGCGTCGCCGGCGCCTTTCAACTCCGGCACGTTGCTAAGCAGGAAGCCGCGGAAGTCGCTGATGACTTCCGTCTTGCTAATAGTCTGTGTCTGCGGGTCGAAGGAAAATCGCGCGATGGCATTTTCAGATCCCCAGGCAGGATCGGATTGCGAGCCGACGACATAAAACGACGCGCCGTCGGTGGTAATGCCTTCGGGATTTTTTATGGTCGCGCCTAGCGAAATGAGTTTGGGCGCGCTACCCGGTTTGCCCGCATCATCAACTTTCATCACCAGCACTTCACTGGAACGTCCATCATCCACCATCAGCATCAGATCAGTGCCTGGAACTTGTACCACGCCAGAAGATTCGAATTTACCGCCCGGCAACGCCGACCACGAACCGGCAGGAGTGAATTTGGCCGACTTCGAACTTGTGCCCGCAACCGTGTCGGAAGTTTTGTCAGCCGGCTGCAGCGCATACTTGGCGACCATAATGGTAACAATGCCTCCCACTACCGCTCCCAATACCTGAGCCACAATCCGGCTTACGGCATTGACGTTCCAGGTATTCTTGTCCTTCTTCTTTTTCTTCTTCTCAGCTTTTTCGACATCAGCGTCTTCGGCGGCGGTGGTGATCTGCGACTGCGGAACATCGGCTGGCGGCGTTGACCCTGAACCTGGGTCAGTCGGCGGAATCCGTGCGGCAGGATTACTGCGCAAAGCAGCACGCCGCCGGACTTCTTCCAGGGCTTCCAGCGAAAGATGCGCAGTTTTGTTTTCGGTCGTCTCAGCCGGATTGCGAAAGGCCAGCATGATGTTGCCGAATTGAATCTTATCTCCGTGCTGCAAGGTATGCGCATCGCCGCCCAGCCGGGTGCCATTGACGAACGTGCCATTGCTGCTGCCCAGATCAACAATGGAATAGCCGCCGTCAAGCACCAACGCAATGGCGTGCGTTGCGCTGACTGTAGGGTCTGAAAGAACCAGTTTGTTGTGAGCAGCTTTGCCGATTTCGATTTCGGGCTGGTTGAGCAGCGCTTCGATCTTTTCGCCGGTCGGCATTACGCCGATCAAACGCGGCGTAAAGTGGGCATCAATCTGCGTCTTGATTTCACTGGGAATTGCCAGCCGCAATAAGGCCTTTCTGCGAGTCGTGCGCTCGATCTCTTCGATGGTGTTTTTGTCTGTTGGGTCGGTTACGGCCAGCGTCAATTGATTGGGTTGCTGGCCAATGACCGGGCAGATTAGGCGATCGCGCAGAAAGTCCGCGCCCAGTTTGACCGCCGTCATGGGGTCAATCTCCGTCGTCTCCATCTCGACCGGCGGAATGTTGAACGTACGGCTCATCAAATCGCGCAGGCCGATTTCTGTCACCAGATTTTCTTCGATCAATGCGCGGGCAAGCCTGCTGGAATTGGGTAGTTTGGGTGTTTCGACGCCGCGCAAACGATCCACTTCTGTTTGAGCGACAAGCCCTGAAGCGACCAGCGCCTGAGCCAGCGAATCTTCCGTAACTGCCGCCGGGGTTGGCGCAGACGGCGGCACAGGCGGTGGCGGCACATTGTCCAGCAGCGCCGTACGCGGGATTAAGAGCGTGCTTTCAGCCCCTTTCAATCGAAAGGTCAGCGTGCAATGCCCCATCTTGATCAAATCGCCGTGCTGCAATTTGCGCGGAACGTTAACGGGGACTTCATTGATGGTCGTGCCGTTGCGGCTGCCCAGATCGCTCAGCGTAAAGACGCCATCGGCAAAGCTGATCATTGCGTGCGTGGCAGAAACCGAACCGTCGGGTAAAACAATGTCATTTTGCGGCCCCTTGCCAATCCTGGTTTCTGCGCTGGCCAGGTCTCGCTCGTCAACGCTGCCTTCTCGCAAAAGGATGTGCAGTGTTGCCTCCGGTTGAGACGCTAGATGGCCCGATGGCTGGCCATCTGATGGTGAGAATGTCACAGATGCGGGGTCTTCATTAGAAGTCATATTCGTCTTTCCAGACGGCGTGGTTTGTGTCTCAAGCGATTCCGGGTTCGATAAATTAATCACGCGCAAATCGGCCCCACATTGATTGCAAAACCGGCTATCTTCGCGCGGGAGAGGAAATTTGCATTGAGGGCATACGTTCGTCATGCCAACTGAGGTGGTCTCTATGGTAAATGTTGACGCTGGTAAGTGCGGCAGCGAAATTTAGTCTTCTGTCGTAAAACGAGGGGGATGCTAAATCAGTTTCCAGGCTAAATCAACGTAGTTACCTGAAACGCCCTGCCAGCGGATAGACCGCGCGCAATCTTTCCCGAAACATTGAACTGCAGGTTTCGTAATGTAGAATCGCTTCGTGCTGATTTCTGGAGAAGTCCCACACTGATTCCTATGCCGATCATTATGCTGAATCTGAAGATTCAAAACCGGAGCCATCACAATATGAAACGACACTTGTTAGCGGCACTGAGTGCAATGCTGCTGACCGCTAATATCTGGGCGCAAAATCCATCGCAGGCACCGGCACAGCCTATTGCCGTCAGCCCGTCCACAGCACCCGGAAGGCCTGGCGAAAAATCCACCGACGTTCGGCAACAGACCTTCGACATTGTCTGGCGCACGGTCAAAGACAAACATTTCGATCCGACCTTCGGCGGCGTCAATTGGGATCGAGTTCGCGAACAGTACGAGCCGCGCATTGCCGGTGTAAAAAGCGACGGCGAGTTGTATCGCCTGTTGCAACAGATGCTGGGCGAGCTTCACCAGTCGCATTTCAACATTGTCCCGCCCGAAGCCGTCATTCCCGATGACGTGAAAGAACCGCCGACGGGCGGCATTGGAGTTGATGTGCGGATGATTGACGGCGCAGCCGTCATCACTCGCGTTGAGCTGGAATCCAGCGCAGCGCGAGCAGGACTGCGCCCCGGCTTCATCATCAAAAAGATCGCCGGTCAAGCCGACGAGAAGACCGTGGATGAGTTCATCGCATTTTTTGGCAAAGGCAATTTAACCGAGGCGATGCGGAATCTGCGCATCACGCGCCGCGTCATGCAGGAAATCAATGGCGAGCCGGGCAGCACGGTCAAACTCACGTATCTTGATGGTAAAGACCAACCGCACACGGCGACCTTTACGCGTGCAAAACTGAAAGGCGAGTTGTCGCCGCGCCTGGGCCAGTTCCCGCCGCAATACACGGAGTTTGAATTCAAACGCCTGCCGCAGGCCGCAACCCAAGCTGCCCGATCTGGAAGCTATCTCGGCTACATCCGCTTCAACATTTTCACTACGCCGGTGACCGAAAAGATTCGCGCGGCGATTCGCGAGTTTCATGATGCGGACGGATTGATTTTTGACTTGCGCGGCAATCCGGGGGGCGTTGCAGGTATCGCGGTCGGCATCGCCGGTCAGCTTTTCAGTCAGGACGGGACGGACAAAGCCAAGGCGCTGGGAACAATGAAAATGCGGTCGAGCGAAGTAAAATTCGCAATCTTTCCGCAAGCCAATCCTTACACAGGCCCGGTCGTCATTCTGCTGGACGGATTGAGCGCTTCAACCAGCGAAGTTTTTTCCAGCGGGATGCAGGAATTAGGGCGCGCCGCGATCATTGGCGAACGCAGCGCTGGCGCTTGCCTGCCGTCCGTCTTCCAGAAACTTCCGACTGGCGCGCTGTTTCAATTTGCCATCGCCGATTTCAAAACGCCGAAAGGCGTCCTGATCGAAGGCCGCGGCGTGATTCCCGATCTCGAAATGAAATGGAACCGTGCGTCATTACTGGCCGGGAACGACGCGCAGCTTGATGCCGCCATCGCACAGATGTCCCGGTTGCGGCAGCGAGAACGTGCTGTAAAATGACGCGCATCGTTAATCCCTCTTCTTTATCCGGCTGGCCTTCGGGCTAACTGGCCATATTCAACAGAACAACCAACCGGCAACAATCAACCTTTGCCGAAGTGAAAACCGCAGATCAGAAAGGATGAACCCTATGAAAAGAATTCTCCGAATGAAAGTGATGATGCTGGCTCTGGTTTTGACGGCGACGTTCGCCGCCCAGGCGCAGGAAAAGAAGGCCGA
>JBDSAM010000035.1:0-6966 GCA_039922135.1 Blastocatellia bacterium | reverse complement strand
CCTCGCGATGGACACCCTTGCCGTCCGGCTAACGATTCCCCCTGCCGGGGTCGTAAGGGACTTTCACCCTCAAGTGAATGCGCCCTGCCGGGCGCACAAACGAAAAGGGCCGAGCGAACTCGGCCCTTTCGGGAAATCCATTTTCCAGGTCAAGCTTAGAAGCAGCTTGGCGGGAAGACAGGCATTGTGTAGGAGTTGGTTGCTGACAACGTCAGCTTATGCAGGTTGTGGCCACCATTGAAGGCATTCGCTTGCGTGCCAGCGTTCGGGTTGAAGTTAATTGCCGCACCCAAAATACCGATGTCGCTCTGGCTGAAGATCTTGAACCAGCCCGAACGGCCCGCCGGAATGAACGTCTCGAAGCGAGGCGTCAAGCGCGGGAAGGTATTCGATAGAGAGCTGCGCAGTTGGCAACTGCCCACGACAGAGAAGCTCAGCACATTCTCCGAGTCATCGTAGAACAAGCCGAACAGCGAACCCAGCGTTGAAGCGCCAATGCCCAAGTTACCGGCGATGCGGTTGATGATAACCAGCGTGTCATTGCCGTCCGCACGGCTCGGCACGTTGTCATCGGCCAGCACGCGAGGGACGCGGTTGTAGCTGCCGGGGCTGCCGACAACTCCATCAAAGTTCACGCCAGTCAGCACAGTATTGGCGTCACAAGCTGCCGATGTGCCGTTGAACAAGGCCGCGAAGGCTTCCGCGCCCAGATTGGCCGCATGGCCGCTGGTGAACTTGACGTACAGGTCGCCGATCAGAAAATTGAAAGCCGCCGGGCAACCGTTAGCATCAGTCGCAATCGCAACGATATAGCCGCTGACGCCAGGGTCAACGTCCGAAGCCAGGAAGGTCGCCGTCTGGGTTGCCGTCAAGCAGATGAAGCTATCAGCGATGGCGCAGCTGTCTGAGATGAAGAAAAGGTGAACAGCAGCGCCCGATGAGGTGCTGGTGTTGGTGATATTAATCCGCGTGTTCTGCGAGTTGCCGCTGGTCGCGCCTGAGGTGTAGATGTTGTAGATCAAAACTGAGCCAGCTTTCTGGTCGCTGACTTCTGAGGTCGGTGGGTAAACCAGCCCCGGATCCGCCGCCAGCACCGCTGCTGACATCATAACTAGCGCAAACAAAGCCAACAAAACGTGTGTAAGTCTGAGTGAGGTTCGCATTGTCGAGTTTCTCCTTTGAAGCTTAATCTGAAAGAGATTCAGATCGGTTTTACTTATCGGCAGAACTTCGTTCTTCCTGTTTGCTTGCAGCACGATATTTAGTAGTCGAAACTGCTTACTTTGTAGAGGAAGAAGCTACTGCCAGCGGTGATAAATGCTAAATCCAGAGTGAAAAATCCGGCTACGATGTAACAACGAATGTCAGGAGACAAAAGGTTTGTGATGCTCGCACCAAATCTCAGTGAGTAATACCTGGATAATTTAACTACATCGAATCTTCACGTTGGGACGCTTACCTATTAGTGAGGAAGACTTGATGCGAGTCGGTTTATAGCACGGTGGCAGGGATCAGGCAATAGAATTTAAGCTATCTCAAACAAAGGTTCCAAATATTTTTTTCGTCAATTTTGGCGTCTTTACGGACTCTCTTGTGTGTGGATAATTGCATAACTTGTAATCGAATCAGAACAAATAAGATCTGGCCGAAGACGGACAATCATCTCTAAGGAAGAGGCAATAGCCGAATGAATCATCAGAGTGATGTATTGATTGTTGGCGGCGGGCACAATGGATTGGTGGCGGCGGGCTATCTGGCTCGCGCCGGGATGCGCGTGACCGTACTTGAACGGCGCACGGTGGTAGGTGGCGCTTGCGTGACCGAAGAGCCGTGGCCGGGCTATAGGGTTTCATCGCTTTCCTATCTGTGCAGTCTGCTTCAGCCGCGTATCATCGAAGAGTTGGAATTGAAACGATTCGGCTATCACATCTACCCAAAAGACCCATCCTTCTTCACAGCCTTCCCTGACGGGCGGCACATCTTTTTCTGGCAAGATATGAAAAAGACCGTCGCCGAGATCGCTAAGTTTTCGCGGCGCGATGCTAAGTACTACCCTCAATATGAAGAAGAGTTGGCGCACTTGGCCGAATGGGTCGAATCCATCCTGCTCGAAACGCCGCCTAACATCGTGAAAAGGAAGCTGACCGACTTGGCCAAGCTGGGCAAATTCGGGCTGCGAGCTTTGAAGCTCGGCGATGAAGGGCTGGTGCGGATGATCAAGATCATGACACAGAGCGTGCGCCATTTCCTCGACGAACGGTTTGAGTCCGACGAGATCAAAACCACGCTCGCCACCGACGGCGTAATTGGCACCAACGGCGGCCCTGCAACGCCCGGCACAGCTTACATTCTGCTACATCACGTGATGGGTGGGGCCGCAGGGCCGCGCGGGTTATGGGGATTCATTCGCGGCGGCATGGGCGCAATCAGCCAGGCATTGGCGCAATCTGCGGAAGCTCACGGCGCGACGATTCGCACCAATGCCGAAGTAGATCGCGTGCTGGTCAAAGACGGCAAAGCGTACGGCGTGGTGCTGGCCAATGGCGATGAAATTCGCGCTCGCGTAGTCGTCTCGAACGCCGACCCGAAGCGCACCTTTCTGAAGCTGGTTGAAAAACAACATCTGGAAGACGACTTCCGCCGTTCGATTGAAAACTTCCGTGTCGAAGGCTGTTCGGTCAAGATCAATTTGGCGCTCGATGGGCTGCCGAACTTCACGTCCTTCCCCAACACTTCAGACCGCGAACCTGGCCTGCCACATATGACGACGATGCACGTCTGTCCCTCGATGGATTACATTGACCGCGCTTGGGAAGACGCCAAACAAGGCCGTGCTTCATCGCACCCGATGCTGGAATGCACGATTCCGACGGCCTACGACGATTCAATCGCGCCGCCCGGCAAACATATTATGTGCATCTTCGCGCAGTACGCGCCGTACACGCTGAAAGACGGCTTCTGGGATCAGGCGACGAAAGATGAGTTCGCCGACCGGTGCATCAACGCATTGGCTGATTACGCGCCGAACATCGAGGACATCATCCTTCATCGCCAAGTCATCTCGCCCTTTGATATGGAGATGGAATACGGCTTGACCGGTGGCAACATCTTTCACGGAGAGATGGATTTGGATCAGTTGTTCTTCATGCGGCCGACAGCGGGCTGGGCGCAGTACCGCACGCCGATCCGCAATCTTTACTTGTGTGGTTCGGGCACGCATCCTGGCGGCGGCGTGATGGGCGCGCCGGGTTACAACGCCGCGCGGGAAATTCTGAAAGACATAAAACGCTGAAACTATTCGGAGAAATTATGGACGCTGCGACAATCGGATTCGTGGTTCTGGCCGTCATCGTGTTGTTGATTATTGCCCGCGCGGTCTATCGCCTGTTGCTTGGCCAATCACTGTCAGAGACTCTGCTTGACCGCGACAACTGTGCGGCGGCAGTGGCGCTGAGCGGTTTTATGCTCGGCGTCATTAACGTCATCATTCCCATCCTGAGTGGCCCCAGCCATTCGTTCTGGGCGGATGTCAAAGGTGTGCTGGCCTACGGCATCGGCGGCATCCTGGCGATGACCGTCGCCGGATTGATCTTCGAGCAATACAGCCGCGCGACTGGCGTTCCGCTACGCGAACAGACCCGCGCGGGCAACGTGGCCGCTGGCATCGTTGACGGCGCAATCTATCTGGCTTCAAGCCAAATTGCAGCGGGCGCGCTGTCCGGCGACGGCGGGGCGATTGCGCCGACGGTGGTCTTCTGGGCGGCGGGAGTGGCGGCGTTGATCGTGCTGACGCACCTCTTTCGCCTGTTGACCACGTATGACGACGCTCAGTTAATCAAGAACGGCAACGTCGCGGCGGCGTTAAGCTCAGCCGGTTTGATTGTGGCGATTGGGATGATGGTCGGGTACGCCGTGTCGGGAACGTTCACCGGCTATGGCGACAGCTTTCGCCATTTCGGCTTGATGCTGCTGGCGGTGTTCGCGCTTTATCCAGTGCGTCAGATCATCGTGCAGATGCTGTTTCTGGGCACGGGCTTCAGTTTGCGCGGCGGCAGATTGGACAAAGAGATTGCCGAGGATCAGAACATCGGCGCGGGCTTGCTCGAAGCCATCGGTTATCTGGCAACAGCGCTCATCGTCACGCGAATTTTTTAGCCTAGCCGTCAAAGTGAATCAGGACGAAGCGCGCTTGCTCTCAAGAAGTTGCTGAAATCGCGCGATGACTTCCGGCGGCAGTTCGGATCCCGGTCCACCCGGCTCACGTTCCGCCAGAATTTGATCCATTTCTTCCTCTGAAGCAGTACCGAGACTGGCAAGCAGCTTATCGAAGGATTCGCGCTGTTGTTGCACCACCTCCGGCGAAAAGTATTCCACGCGATACGGGAAGGACGCCAACTGCGCCAGCGAGTTCAGGACGTATTGTTCCAGCCGCACATCCTCGGCGCGCCAGAGCTTCAAGCCGTTCGTGCAAACCTTCGGGCATTTCCAAAATCAAGCCGACCATCCTTGAGCCTGCCGTTGAATAAAATTCAGATGTCTTTTGCCACGCAGCGGCAGCGTGAAATTAGCGCAGCCTTTCCTGAGTGGGAACTACAACCGCATTCATCCCTGCCCCCGCCATTCCGCCAATTGCGCGCGTACCATTGCGATATGCGGTGACTCGATCTTTTCGTAAATCTTCAGCGCAGCTTCAGCACATCCCACGGCACGCTCGTGCTCGGTTAATTTGTTCAATGCTAGCGCCATATTCCATAGCGCATTGCCTTCACCATGAGGGTTATTAATCTCGGTGACAATAACAAGTTGCTGTTCGTAAAACTCCACAGCCTTGCGCGGCTCGCCTAAGTCAGCGAAGGCAGTGCCGAGATTACCCAGCGCATTACCTTCACCATGCCGATCTTCAATCTCGCGGGCAATAGCAAGGTATTGTTCGTGAAACTCAACGGCTTTAAGCGGCTCACCTAAGTCTTTGTAGGCTCCGCCGAGATTACCTAGTGCACTACCCTCTCCACGACGGTCACCAATCTCGCGCACAATGTCACGATGCCGCTCGTAAAACTTGATCGCCTCGCGCGATTCTCCCAAGTCGGCAAAGGCATTGCCGAGGCTGCACAGTGCGTTGCCTTCGCCGCGGTGGTCGCCGATTTCGTGTCGAATAGCAAGGTCTTGTTCAAGTAACGAAATGGCTTTGCCGAACTCGCCTAAGTCTACGTAAGCATTACCGAGATTGCCTAACGCATTACCTTCGCCAAGCCGATCACCGATCTTCTTGGCAATGGCAAGATGCTGTTCGCAATACTCGATGGCGGTGCGTAGCTCGCCCATGTTCCTGTGGGCAACACCGAGGTTGCCCAGCGCAATGCTCTCACCTCGCTGATCACCGATATCACGACAAACATCAAGACATTGCCTATAAAAATCAACAGCTTTAAGCCAGTCTCCCAAGTCTCTATTAGCATTGCCGAGTCCGCATAGGTCAGCGCCTTCGCCGCGCCGGTCGCCAATCTCGCGGGATATGAGCAGAGCTTGTTCGTGAAACTCGATGGCCGTGCGAACCTCTCCCAAGTCTCTGTAGGCATTACCAAGATTGCCCAGTGCAGCGCCTTCCATATCTCTCCGACGCAATTGGCGCGCAACAGCCAAGTGCTTTTCCAGCCAAGGAATATGTTCACGCCGATACAGGCGCAGACTGAACACGTGAACCCCGGTATTTGAATATTCAGCGTACAACTCCGCTGCTTGCCAGTTCACTTCAAGCTGATTGGCAGCCCACCCCATTCCCGCTGCGATGTTGCCCTGTTCACGGTCGTAGAGCGCCAAACCTACTGTGGTCTGTTGGTGGCCTTTCTGATAAAGCTTGCCAGCCTCAGCCAGCACATCACAGAAATGTTGCGCGTGTTTCAGCATCAGTGCGTCGCGTTCGTCATCGCTCAATCGAGAGTTGGCGAAGAGGCGCACCAGATCGTGCAGCCAGTAACGCCGCTCCGCCGTGTCGTAATCGGCCAGATTGCGACGCACCAGATCGCTCAGGTGTTTGTGCCCCACATCTTCGCAAACCCTCTCTTCCGCAGCGGCGTCGAACGAAGCCGGAAAGACCGCCAGCGAACGGAAGACGCGCGCCGCGTCGGGCTGCAACCGCGCATAGCTGAGTTGGAAGGAGGCTTCGACGCTGATCTCGTGGCCTTCGGCGTTGGCGTATTTCAGTTCCAGCCGTGCGCGTTCGTCGCGCAGTTCGTCGGCATAAGTTGCCGGATCTAGGTCGGGCGTCACATCGAGCAAGCTGGCCGCCGCGCGCAACGCCAGCGGCAGATAGCCGCACAGATAACAGATTTGATCGGCAACCGCAGCGGCGTGCGGCGCAATGCCGAGCAGCAGTTCGCGTGCTTTGTCGGGCGGGAGCTTGTCCAATCGAATGCGCACCATCTTCGGCAAACTGATCGTCTCGCGCGACGTAACCAGCAGCGCGCAACCTTCAGGCACCAGCAGCGGGCGCACCTGATTGGCATCGGCGGCATTGTCCAGCACCACCAGCGCGCGCTTGCCCGCCAGACAGTCGCGGTAGAGCTTCACGAGCTTATCCAACTCGCCCGGCAGCCTGGCTTCCAAACCAACAAAAGCGCGCACGCATTCGGCCAATGCCTCTTCGGCTGAGCGCGGCTGCGGATCGGTACCGCGCAGTTCGATCAGCAGTTGCGCGTCGGGGTAACGTTCGCGCAAACGACCCGCGACGACCAACGCCAATTCGGTCTTGCCGATGCCGCCGAGTCCGCTGATGCCGCTGATTGAGGCATGGCCGCCGTTCGTCAGCGCGGCAATCAGTTCGGCAATCTCGTTTTCACGGCCAACGAAATCTCCAACCGGCGCGCGCAGATGATGTTTGGCTGATCTTTCAGGCAGCGAGTTGTAAACCTTTACCTTGTTGTGATCACCGGTTACGACAATGTGGCCGATGCCTTCGACTTGAGC
>JBDSAM010000034.1:0-7510 GCA_039922135.1 Blastocatellia bacterium | reverse complement strand
AATACCACGTCAGGTTATCGCGGTATAGCAGCGCTCCGTTGTCCGCGTCCACGACCATCTGGTAAACGTCCGACGACTCCTGCATCCACATCTCGAACTGCCAAGCCAGCCGAAGTTCGTCGCTGGTCAGAGGGAAGTAGACCAGTTTTGCATCCACGTCGCGCGTGAACTTCGTCGCGTCGGCCAATTTCTGCCGCTGTTCATTGCCCGCCGCTTGCGATTTTGGCGCAGCGTCGTTGGCCAGTTCGGTATCGGCATACTCCGTCGCTTTGCGCAGAGCCGCAGCCGCAGACAGGCGTGGGCGCGCAGCGTTCACCAATCGAGAGGCCGAAGGAACAAGTTCGCCGCTGGCCGCCAGCATCGCGCCCGTGCGGTCCAGGTGAAATGTGTAATCGCCCTGGAAAACTTCGATGTTGTTGATGTGCTGTTGCAGCGTCAGGTGCGTAACGCCGTTGTGATCAGTGCGGTAACGGCGCGCGGAGCGCAAGCCATCTACTTCATCGCCGCGCAGCCGGAACAGATCGCCGTTGCGTTTCAGAAATTGTTTGGCCGTCACTTCAGCATCGGCATTGTTCGCCTGTGTCAGGTTTTGCGTGAAGCTGAAGACGCGGCTGGGCGCGCCGGTCAGCGTGCTGAAGCTCAACTGCACGTTCGGCAGATCGCGCCGCAATTGCGAACCGCGCGCGGCAGCGACAAAACGTCCCTGAACTTCATTCGTCAATGCTTCAGATTGCGCGGGGATCGTCCGGTCCACATTCGCGCGAATGTCGAAATCTTCCATTCTCTTCGGACGTCGTTTTTCCTGCGATTGAGAATTGCCAGAGTTGTCAGTGTTGCCAGCGCGAGTAGATTGATTTGTTGATTCTGGTTGGCGCTGAGCCGTAACTGACAGCGCGAGCGAAAAAATGCAAACTACCGTGACGATTGCGACAAGGGTAAGAGTTCTTCTATTCATTGACGGAAATTTCCCTGAATAAAGCGCGCTGACCAGCGCTGAGTTGCAAATAAAAGAGGTCTTCGATGACCGGTGAATAGTTTGAGGCCAGTTAATGCCTGACCGAATCCGAAACCTGTTATGGACTGGTGGATTCTAGCAGGCAAGGCGGGGGAGATTGAAGTGTTTCAAAATTGATGGTTAGAACGCACGAGCGCAAGCAAACTTGCCGAGAAATAATTCTAATCGCTTCACATCTTTAGCTACCGTTTAAGCCGGTCATCCAAATCTTCAAAGTCATGCACCAGAATCCAGTTTGCCTGTTCGATCAGCGCGCGATGGTTCTGTGCGTCCGCGCCGGCAATCCAAACGCGGGTGTATGGTGGCGTGTCGTCAGCAATCGCCTGCAACTCTTCGGCGATTTGCGGTCTTTGAAGCGATAAGATGCTCAAAGCCAAAACACTGGCCTTTGTCAGTTTAATGGTACGGGTGATTTCAGATGCGGGTAGATCCGCGCCCAGATAAACCACGCGCCAACCGCGCGTCGCGGCGATCAGCGCGCCGATCAAAATGCCAAACTCATGGCGTTCGCTGGCAGGCGTAGCCAAGACAATGGTGTCCGCCGTTTTATCCGGCGGATAGAGCCGGAACAGGGAACTAAGCAGATTGCGGATCAGGTTGGTGGCGACATGCTCGTGGGCGATGCCGAAATCGCGATGCGCCCAACGCTCGCCAATCTCTTTCAGTAAAGGCGCAACAATATTTTTGACAATCACGCGCGGGGGATAAAGCGTAGCGGCACGGTGAATTTCTTCGTCAGCGGCAACGACGTCCATTCGCGCAATTGCTTCCAAAAAGCGTTCGCGAGCAACTTGGTGCGGATCGTCGGGCTGCTGTCTGGCAAGTTCTCCTGCTATCTCTGCAATTTGATTGTTTGTGGCCACTGTTGCCCGGTGCTTTTCGGCCAGTTTCTCCAATTCCCCATTGGGCAGTTTGGCGACCTGGCCAATGGCGTGACCGAGTCCAACCGCTTGGCGAAGCTTGCGCAGGCGCGCAATGTCCACGTCGCTATACAAGCGCGAACCGCCATCAGTGCGCTGTGGAGTGATCGCCTGATAGCGCCGCTCCCAAACGCGCACAACGTCAGCCGATAATCCTGTCAATCGGCTGACAACGCCGATTTTGTATTTGGGGAGGGATTCGTAGTTGTAAGCAGAAAATTCCGGATCAGCCATAGCGGGCGTAATTTTGTTTTCCTGTCTCAGTTTTGTCAAGATAAGTGGTTAAATGGAGTTTCTGCTGACTCGATTTCGTTTATTGTTACTCTGCGATTGTCTATATTTTGTGCAGGTATTGGCTTGCTGGCCGCTTTTTGCAGTGTCGCTCATTTCGCTCGGGCGACGCCCGAAAACAATAGAAATCTTTTGGTGCGCCCGCATCCTTGCGGGCATCTTTCGCAAGACGGCTGCCCGCAAGGATGCGGGCGCGCCAATTTTCCAGGGAGAAGGAATGAGAGTTTTGATCACAGGCGCGACCGGATTTATTGGCAAGAGGCTTTGTCAGGTTTTGTTGGACGAAGGCCACGAAATGGTGGTGTTATCGCGCCATCCGGAAGGAGTGCGGATGATGTCTGGGGTCACGGCCTTTGCCTGGAATCCTGAAGCCGAACTGCCTCCAGAGGAAGCTTGGGAAGGCGTCGAGGCAGTGATTCATCTGGCTGGGGAACCGGTTGCCGCATCGCGTTGGACAGATGAGCAAAAAAGACGCATTCGCGATTCGCGAGTGAAAGGGACGCGAAATCTGGTTGATGGAATGAAAAAATTGTCCGTCGGGCCTAAGGTGCTGGTCTGCGGCTCAGCGGTAGGATTTTACGGCAATCGTGGAGATCAGCAGTTGGATGAGCAGTCAGAAGCCGGGCGTGGATTTTTGAGCGAGGTCTGTGTCGAGTGGGAACGAGAAGCCGAAAAGGCGCGTAACTTAGGAACCAGAGTCGCCCTGGTCAGAATCGGTGTTGTACTGGACGAAGGTGGCGGCGCTTTGGACAAAATGCTTCTGCCATTCAAGCTGGGCCTGGGCGGCAGGCTGGGTGACGGACGGCAATGGTTCCCCTGGATTCATCTGGATGACATTGTTGGAATCTTTCGCCACGCACTATTAAACGAACAGGTCATCGGGCCAATCAATGGTGTCGCGCCGGGCATCGTTACCAATGCGGAATTCACAAAAGAACTGGCCGCGTCGTTGAATCGCCCGACATTTCTGCCCGTCCCCGAATTTGCATTGAAGTTGTTAATGGGTGAGATGGCGGAAGTGGTGCTGAACAGTATGCGCGCGCTTCCAACAGTGGCGCTGGCGACAGGCTATAAATTTAAGCACGCCAATTTGAGGCCTGCATTGGAATCATTATTTAAGTAAGCGGTTCCATCGCTGATGTTAGGACACTTTTGAAAAAACAGCTTTGGTTTTCACCGCGTAGCGGTGGCTGACTTTAGCCCGGCTGTTTCAACGCCGGGAAGCAGTGCCCGAATCGTTCCCGTCGCGTAGTGACGGTTGAAATTGGAACCATTGCTATGCGGGTTTCAGGCGTCACGACGTGATGCGAATCTCTTTTACTCAATTACCCAGCACTAAAGTACTGGGCTAAAGTCAGCCGCCGCCAACGCGGCGAAGAGCGCAGTTTCCGAAAACAAAAGTGTCCTGACTTCAGATTTCATCGGATGAACCTTATGTACACCTATATTCTGGAACGCCAGCAAATTATCCCGCGCTCGCGTGCTGAGACATTTGCTTTCTTTTGCGATGCTTTCAATCTGGAACGCCTCACGCCGCCTTTCCTGAAATTCCGCATTGTGACGCCCAAACCAATCCGGATGGAGGAAGGGGCGCTGATTGATTACGAATTGAATATGTATGGCCTGCCTTTCCGCTGGCGCACACTGATTGAATGTTGGCAGCCGGATGAAAAGTTTGTAGACACGCAACTCAATGGGCCATACGCATTGTGGCATCACACGCACACTTTCGAGCAGCTTGAGCCGGATCAAACGCTGGTGCGTGACCGCGTACTTTACCGCATTCCGTTCGGCGTCTTCGGACGGCTGGCGCATTGGCTGTTTATCGGGCGGGCGCTGAATGTGATCTTCGATTATCGCGCCAAGGCAACGGCGGAGATGCTGGGCGCAAGGCAGGAAGAAACCTTGCCGGTAACGTTGCGGGATGTGGGCAAGCCGGAAAGGAGCTTGAGCGTTTGACCGGCATTGAACAGTTGCAATCTGATCCGCTAGTGACCGTTCGGCGCGAAGGTTTGCCCGACGCCGAAGGCCGCTGTGTTGTTTACTGGATGCAGCGCGCACAGCGAGGTCTGGATAATCCAGCGCTCAATGTGGCGATCAATGTCGCCAATGAATTAAAGAAGCCCTTGGCCGTCTTCTTCGGGCTGCATCCGAAATATCCGAATGCAAACCTGCGCCATTACGCATTTCTGGTGGAGGGAATTGCCGAAACCAAACAGCGGATTGAAGCGCGCAACGCCGCGTTCATCTTTCGTCCTTTTCCCAACCACGATCTGATTAAGTTTTGCCGCGAAGTAAAACCGTGTCTGGTCATCGGTGATGAGAATCCGATGCGCGAGCCGGAAGGCTGGCGACGGAGCGCGGCGCAAAAGCTCAACGTGCCTTTCTGGACAGTGGACGCCGACGTAATCGTGCCAACCAAGTTCTTTCCCAAAGAAGAATATGCTGCGCGCACGCTGCGCCCGAAGATTCATAAATTGCTGCCCGCATTCCTTGAGCCGCTCGCGAATCCGAAGGCGAAAATCAAATGGGACGAAGCGAAGTTGTCCGCCAGTCAGCCGATTGATGAAGCGCAGTTGCTGGCGGACTTGCCGTTCGACCGTACGACGCAACCCGTCAACCACTTCAAAGGCGGCACGAAGGCGGGCGTGGTTTTGTTAAAGAAGTTCGTCGGGGAAGGGCTGCGAAATTACGACACCGCGCGCAATCAGCCGCACTTGCCCGGCACCAGCGCGATGTCGGCCTATCTGCACTTTGGCCAGCTTGGCCCGCATACCATTGCGCTGGCGGTGCGCGATGCCGATGCACCGCAGATTGCCAAGGACGCTTATCTGGAAGAACTGATCGTGCGCCGCGAACTGGCGATCAATTTTGTCGCGCGCAATCCTGATTACGACACGCTGGCTGGATGTCCTGAATGGGCGCGCAAGACTTTAAGTGAACAGGCGAACGACACACGCCCATATCTTTACACCGAAGCGCAGCTTGAACATGCTGAAACGCACGACAGTCTGTGGAATGCCGCGCAGACGGAGATGATTGTGACCGGACGCATGCACGGTTACCTGCGGATGTACTGGGCCAAGAAGATGCTGGAATGGTCGCCATCAGCGGAAGAAGCGTTCCAGATTGCCGTCCGATTGAATGATCGTTACGAATTGGATGGGCGTGACCCGAATGGCTATACAGGAATCGCCTGGGCCATTGGCGGCAAACACGACCGTCCGTGGGGACCGCGTCGTCCTATCTTCGGGTTGGTTCGTTACATGGCCCGCAGCGGTTGCGAGCGAAAGTTTGATGTCAAAGCCTATATCAACCGCGTCGAATTGCTGGCCAAAGGAATCGGGCACGAGTCCCTGTTTTGAAAATTCCTGACCCGCCCAAAACACTGGTCGCCGAACGCTTAAGCGCGGTAGACTGTGTTCACATTCATTGTGACAAGGAGGACTTTTTATGAGCACGATGGTTCCACAACGCGAAGCCACAATCGAAGACCTCTACAAGATTGACGGTAAAGCTGAGATTGTGAACGGGAGGATTGTACGTATGCCGCCAACCGGAGATGACCCAGGATACGCGGGAGATCGAGTATTCATTTCCCTGGACAACTATGCGGAACAAACCGGAGCCGGGCGCGCCGTCAGCGACAACAAGGGATTCCATGTGAAATTGCCAAACCGGAAAGCCTTCTCTCCCGATGCTGCCTATTTAACCGCCAAGCGCGCGGGAATGAAATTTATCGAAGGCGCTCCTGCCTTCGCCGTCGAGGTCCGCAGCGAAGGTGATTACGGCCAGGCCGCCGAACGCCGTATGGCCGAAAAGCGCCGTGATTATTTCGCCGCCGGGACGTTGGTGGTGTGGGATGTTGATCTGCTCAGCGAAGACGTGGTGAAAGTCTATCGCGAGTCCGATCCTGAAAACCCAATGATCTATCGGCGTGGCGAAATGGCCGAAGCCGAGCCTGCGGTGCCGGGTTGGCGAATGCCAGTGGATAAACTTTTCCCTCCGCCCGAAGCTGATTGACGCCGATGAGTATGCAATTCCGCATTCGCCCGCTGACAACCGCCGACGAACCTTTCCTGTGGGAGATGCTGTATCAGGCATTGTTCGTCCCGCCGGGGCATTCGCCTTTCCCGCGCGATCTGGTGCGGGAGCCGGAGATCAGCCGGTACGTTGACGGCTGGGGTAGGGATGGCGACCTGGGCGTAGCCGCGGTTCTGGCGGAAACGCAAGCGCCGATTGGCGCGGCCTGGGTGCGATTGCTGACCGGCGATGAATGCGGCTACGGCTGGGTGGATGACGAAACGCCTGAATTGACGATTGCTGTTCTGCCAGAATCGCGAGGCAACGGCGTCGGCGCGCAATTGCTGGTTCAACTGATAGAGTTGGCGCGAGCGCGTTACCCGGCCGTCTCGCTCAGCGTTTCGGTCGAGAATCCAGCCCGGCGATTGTACGAACGGCTCGGATTTCTAACCATCGTCCGGGACGAATATTCGCTGACGATGAAAAAGGATTTGAAATAGTCGGATGTTGATGTGCCTGTTGCTGGGAGTAACGCGCCTCCAGCAGCAGATTCCCAAACAGGAGATTCCCCAAACAGGAGATTCATTGATGCAATTCAAACAACTGCCCAAACAACTGATTGCTACGCTATCGCTGTTTTCACTGGCTGCCGCCTTCGCCTCGTGCGGGCAGCAGCCACAACCTGCTAACCAAGCCAGCAAAACGGAAAAGGACGGAATGAAACCAAGTGTGAAGAAAGACAGCTTCGGCAAACTGGCGGACGGAACGCCGGTTGACAGTTACACGCTGACCAACAAGAACGGCGTCGAAGTAAAGATCACCAACTACGGCGCGACCGTCACTTCGATCAAGGTGCCTGATCGCAGCGGCAAGTTCGACGACGTGGCGCTTGGCTACGACAGCATTGACGGCTATCTGGCCAAGAATCCGCATCTGGGCGCAGTCGCGGGCCGCTACGCCAACCGCATCGCCAAAGGCCAATTCACGCTGAACGGCAAGGCTTATACGCTGGCCAGGAACAATGGCGAAAACCACCTGCACGGCGGGCCGAAAGGTTTCTATCAAGCCCTGTGGACGGCCACGCCCGTTGAAAATGGCGACAACGTCGGCGTGACGTTGAAGTATCTGAGCAAAGATGGCGAAGAGGGTTATCCAGGCAATCTGGACGCGACCGTGACCTACACTCTGACCGGCGAGAACGCGCTGAAGATTGATTACGCCGCCACGACCGACAAAGACACGATCCTCAATCTGACCAACC
>JBDSAM010000033.1:0-3330 GCA_039922135.1 Blastocatellia bacterium | reverse complement strand
CAACGATAAAACCAATCAAAGCTGCGCAAATCATCTTTGGCTGGCGTACCTGGCGCAGGGAACGAAGCTTCCATAAAGTCATTGGCACGGGTGTAGTCGGATTGATCCATTGCCGTTTGCGCCAACAGCCCACGAACGACATAAAGTCCCGACTCGGCCTGTTGACGCTGTTCCACCGCCACATTCCTTTGCTTGACCGCCTCCAACTGCCGCGCTTCGGCCAATAGGCGCTGCTCGTTCTCCTTTACGACTGCCTGCTCAGCTTTACCTCGTTCTGTTTGTGCCTGCTGGTTGGCGCTGTCGGCTTCTTGTTGTTTTTGCTTAGCCACGTCTCGTTGGCGGTTCGCTTCTTTACGTTGCTTCACTTCAGCATTACGTGCGGTGACGGACTGTTGACGCGAAACCAACGCCCAAGCGAGCGCCGCCGACAGCAACAAAATCACAGTTGCCGCAAGACTACCGATCAGTCGGCGATTGCGCGTCCGGCGTTTGCGCTCGCGCTGCTCCAACTCTTCGCGTTTGACCTGATAGTGCGTCGCCAGCAACGTCGCCCAATGGCCGCTGAAAGCTCCATTGCTGACGTTGTTTTTCCCCAGCTTGAGCCCGCGATAATCAGTGTAAGCAGGCTCTTCGATCCAGCGACACAACTCGGCGGGGAATGCGCTCTCTGCCGCATCTGGCGCAGGCTCGCCCGCCACCAATACGCGGATGATGCGTTCCGCACCTTGCAAGCCGGCGAATTGGGTGACTTGTTGTTTGACCCGATCATCGTCGCGCGCTGCGGGTGAACACAGCAGTAACATCTGCTGGGAACCTTCCAGCGCCCGGCGGATCGCTTCGTTGTCGTCTTTAGTGGCGT
This sequence comes from Blastocatellia bacterium, assembly GCA_039922135.1. Lineage (GTDB taxonomy): Bacteria > Acidobacteriota > Blastocatellia > RBC074 > RBC074 > RBC074. The sequence continues at coordinate 2,471 of JBDSAM010000033.1, read as the reverse complement.
CGTCTTCGTCGCGGAAGACCTTGAGGCGGCGCGCAGGCAGATTGTGTTCAATGGCCAAATCTTTGGGCGGAGCATATTTTTCCAATTCCTTTTCCAGATGTCCGGCAAACGCGGCATCGGCGGCGGCGTAGCTGATGAAAATATCCCACGCCTCTTTGTTGGCGGGCACCAACTCTTCGTTGTAGAGATGTTCTAGCACCCTGCGCCAATCGTTCTGGTGGCGTCCCGCCGTCAAATCATCTTGTGCTAGATCGAAGCCGCGATAATCGGAGGCCAGTGACATCCGCATAACTTCGCACAGCACTTCGGGAAAGGCTTTCAAGGCTTCTTGCTCGAGTGGCACTTCGTTGTTGGGCATTCCTTTGAGCAGGATCACGAAGACATTACGCGCGCCTTTCATCCGAATGAAATCGCGCAATTCGTCATTCACGAACTGGCTTTTATAAGCATCGGGTGAAGCCACCAGAAGCAGCTTGCGTGACTGGCGCAGGCTGCGTTCGATGGAGCGGTAATACTCATTGCCGGTAATCTTGCCTTCGTCACGAAAGACGCTCAGGCAATGCTGCCCGTCGGTTGGCACGTGGTCATTCAACGCCCTTTCCAATAACTTCACGAACTCGATGTCGCGGCGCGAATAACTGAGAAACACATCATAAGTTGCGTTTGGGGTTGCGTTTGGCTTTAGAGGTTCCAACTGCTTAGACATGCTGCTCCTTGTTTGAATGGCTCCGGATAAAGTTCTCTTCATCGGCATAACTGGTGAATAGCTGTTTGGCAAAGCTCATAGCTATCACCTATCCCTAATGGCCTTTACGTCGTCATTATTTCCGCTATTCCCATTTCCCGTGCCTGGGCTTGCTGTTTGAAATGGCCGGTGACATCGTCCGCGCCGCGCGATTCGCCGTTCCAGACTACCAGCGCCACGGCGTCGGTCTTCAGTTCCCGGGCCAGCGACTGCGTCTGGTCGAGTATGTTCAGATTGCCGGTGAAGTAGGTCTGCCCGTCTTCTTTGTCGTGCGCGAACTCGACCAGGTCGCCGCTGGCTTCGACGGCTGCAATGATGCGGTCGTAACGTTCGCCCCAGTCGCCGCCACGGTCCACAACCGAAGAATCGCGGAAGGTTGCTTTGCCGAACGGCAGCACCACGCGCCTTCGCAAGCCCAATTCACCCGCAGCTTCCAGGGCCAGAATGTCCGCGCCGCAGGCCGCCGCGCAGACTACAGCAGTGGCTTCATGAGTCCGGAAAAATTCCGCTATTTGTTCCTTGACCTCATCGGCGTTTTCCGCCGGGAAGCGTTGCTGTTCCGCATCCGGCGCATCCATGCGTCTGCCTGCTAATGCGATGACCATGCTTTTGTCCTCGTTAGCCCGCCAACTTTTTCAAATCGTCCAACATCTTTTCAACTCGCCGCGCGTTTCGTTGCCTGTCTGTAATGCCTGGCTCTTTCCCAAATTCAGCCCCACACTCTTTTGAATAGTAACCATCGCGTTGCTCCTTATTCCGGATTGAGTTTAGGTTGCAGCTTCCCGCTTCCGAGGCTTCCCGCTTCCGATCTGGCCGCTTCCGAGACAAATCGAAGAGCCGTTTCAAGCATTGGACAATGATCGGTTATAGCTGCGGCTTATAGCGCCTTGCAACTGACCGCGACCTGCCTTCACCGCAGAGGCGCGGAGAGCCGCCGAGGAAGCGCCGGGTTGATCGTTTTCTCTCTGCGTTGCCTCCGCGTTCTCTGCGCCTCTGCGGTGAAAGGTTTTTTCCAGGTCGTACACATCTGCAAGCCGCTATAAGACTGGCCGAAAGGATATTGGCACGTCCGTATCTCGCTTATCAACAATAACTCTACAGGTCGGTAAAACCGGATTTGATTTTTTGCCGCAAGGAGAAAAGGCGTGACAAAACTGCGGTATTGGGTTCAGGCTGGTTGGCCAATTCCACCCTGGCAACATTAACCACCTCAACTATACCTTTTCCGAATGGCCGCCAGCGTTCGGAGAAGGTCGCGTTGCCAGAGTTAACAAACGCTGTCGGTACTGACACGCTGAGCACGGTATTGACGAATGCAGCACGCGGTTTTCAGGCCGCGTCAAATCTAGATACGGGTAAAAACCCGAATCCAAAAAAGCAATCGTCACACCGCGCCCGGTAAATTATTCATCAGCGCCGAGGCGTAGTGGTTTGGCAGAATCTGCTCTGCTTGTTCGCTTAATCAGCGGCTCGCCTATTTGCGCCCGCCTGAAGAAGCCGAGCGTTGCTGCTTCCCGAATTTATTCTTTTCTTCTTCCATCTTCTGACCGAGTTCTTCCAATTGAGTCTCGTCCAGGAACTGTTCGACCTGTGGGAACATTTCGTTCTCTTCTTCTTCAACGTGGTGCTCGACATTCTCCTTCATGACTTTGAGCTTGGCATCGAACTTCTCGCTGCCATCGGTCAGGTTGCTGATTTCGCGCAGCAGAGTTTTGACCTGCTTATG
>JBDSAM010000032.1:0-6253 GCA_039922135.1 Blastocatellia bacterium | reverse complement strand
TTGCCACATCGCGCCGCAGAATAATTTGTCAGGCAACAACTGTCCATACGGACACGGGGAAAACAGCTAACCAACTGAACGGTTACGCCGGGAATGAACAGACCCTGACTCTTGTGCGCCCGTCATTGGCATAGCATACTTCGGCCATCGTCATTCACAGCTTTGTAAGTTAACGCCCGCATCGTCGAAGATTTATGTCATACGCTTGGATCGTCTGGATTATCATTGCCGCGCTCTTCATCGTCGCGGAAGTTTTTACGCCCGGCTTCTTTCTGCTCTGGTTTGGTATTGGCGCGCTGGTGGCGGCGCTGTTGGCGCTGGTCGGGATTACCAGTTTGGCTGCCCAGGTGCTCACTTTTTTGATCGTTTCCGTTGCCCTGCTGATTGCTTCGCGAACAATCTTCGAACGATTTTTGATGCGGCCGTCTTCCTCTTCCGACCTGAAAACCGGCGTGGACAAAATGATCGGGCTGGTCGGCACGGTCGTTGAACCCAGCAAGGGTGCGCAGCACGAAGCGGCAGTGAAAGTCTATGGTTCGGTCTGGACCGCCTTCCCGACCGAAGACGAGAAACCGCTGATGGAAGGTGAAACCGTCGCCATCGAACGCATCGAAGGCAATAATCTCTATGTATGCCGCTCACCCCGTCGCGCGCTGCGCTTCAGCGAAACTTCCGAACAGGAATAACCTACTTCAAAGGACGTTATGGACCCAATTCTCTTGATCTTCTTGTTTGTCATCGTTGTCGTTGTCTTGTTCATCGCGGCAAAGACTATTCGCATCGTGCCGCAAGCAACTGTGCTGATGATCGAACGGCTGGGGAAATTCGACCGCGTCGGCATCAGCGGCCTGAACATCCTGGTGCCGTTTCTGGACCGCCCGCGCTCGGTCAACTGGTCGGGATTGCGTCCCGGCACTACGCAGATTGATCTGCGTGAACAGTTCACCGACCTTGCGCCTCAACCAGTCATCACGCGCGACAACGTGACGATCCTGGTTGATTCAATTATCTACTGGCAGATCACCGACCCAATTAAATCTGTTTACGAAATCAACGACTTGGTCGGCAGCATCATTCAGTTGACGATCACGGCGATGCGCAATGTGATTGGCGAACTCGACCTGGATCACGCGCTCAGTTCGCGCGACACGATTAACAGTCGGTTGCGCGTCACCTTGGACGATGCCACGCACAAGTGGGGCGTCAAAGTCACCCGCGTCGAACTGAAGAACATCAACCCGCCCGAAGATGTCCGCATCACGATGGAAAAACAGATGACTGCCGAACGCAACCGCCGCGCGGTAGTGCTGCAAGCGGATGGCGAAAAACAAGCCGCTATCACTCGCGCTGAAGGCGAAAAGCAGGCGGCCATCACCCGCGCCGAAGGCGAAAAGCAATCCGCCATCCTGCAAGCGCAAGGCGCCGCCGAAGCCCGCCTGACCGCCGCCTCCGCCGAAGCCGAATCCATCCGCCATATCGCTGTCGGCATCACCGCCGGGCAAGGCAATCCGGCGCAGTACCTGATTATGATGAAGTACATCGAATCGCTGCGCGATATGGCCAAGTCAGGCAACTCAAAGGTGATCTTCATGCCAGTCGAAACCAGCAGCGTGCTTTCCAGCATCGGCGCGTTCAAGGAAGTTTTCGGCGATCAAAGTCAGGGCGAAGCCATCGTCCCGCAGAGACAGCCCGTCATACGGGGATAAGGTTCAGAGTTCACGCTTTAGCGTGCCTTCCGAGAATTAGACACGCTTAAAGCGTGAACTCTGAACGACGCCAGCCCTGGCAATCCGGTCAAAGCCTATGTCAGAGCAAGTCACCAATCTTCTTCTAGCTTGGGGCGCGGGCGACGAAGCGGCACGCGACCAACTGATCCCGCTCGTCCACGAAGAACTGCGCCGCCTGGCCCGCAACCATCTGCGCCGCGAACGCCACGGCCACACTCTGCAAACTTCCGCGCTGGTCAATGAAGCTTACCTGCGATTGGTGGATGACAATGTGCCGTGGCAGAGCCGCGCTCACTTTTTCGGCATCACCACGCCCCTGATGCGGCAGATTCTGGTAGATCACGCACGAACTCGTCTGCGGCTGAAACGCGGCGGGGATCAAATGCAAGTCTCGCTAGCGGAAGCTGCGGAATTGGCTGAAGGAAAGGGCGCGGATCTAATTGCACTCGACGATGCGCTGCTAGTGTTGGCCGCGCTGGATGAGCAATAAAGCCGGATCGTCGAATTGCGCTTCTTTGCCGGTCTGACGATTGAAGAGACAGCCGAAGTGACCGGCCTTTCAACGGCCACGGTCGAACGCGAATGGCGGACGGCTAGAGCATGACTGCGCTCCGAACTCTCGAAGCAATGAGAGACAGCGATGGCTCCTAAGCATTGTCAGCCCAAAAATTGCCATCGCCACTCCTTCTAATCCTCACGCCGACCAATCAAATGCGGCGGGCGCAGCGGGCTGTCCCATCACCGTCACCGCGACGGTGCGTGCACGCGCGTGATCGAGTTCAATGAAAAAGATGCTCTGCCAGCGCCCCAATTGCAGCTCGCCGTTAATGATGTTCAAGGTGGCCGAACTGGCCAGCAATAGGCTCCGGCAATGTGAATGCCCATTGGGGCTTTCATCTGGCGTCATATTCGCGGTGCGAATGGCGAAGTCGTTATGCATGTAGTAAAGCTCCTGCGGCGCGAGCCGTTCGAGGGTTTCTTTCAGGTCTTCCAGCAGCAGCGGCTCGTGTTCGTTGACGATCACCGCCGTCGTGGTGTGGCGCGTCTGAATATTCACCTGCCGTTGGCAATGCCGGAGACGGCAACGATGTCGCTGATCTCTCGGGTTAGGTCAATGAACTGCAGCCCCTCTTTGGTCTGCAAATGAATGGCGTCGTGGAAAACCTCAAACCCGGTTTCAGCGCGTCTGGCCGGACGGGGAGCGGGACTGGTTGCGAGTCTAAGTGTTGCAGGCATATTTCATCTCCTTACTTGATGGTGGTTGGTTACTGGTCAGACTTGTCTTAACCGGTTTTCTATGCCGCCAAAGCGGGCAAGGTTGAAACCGGGGCGATCAATGATTTCTTGCCCGCAACGGCTTTGAATTCCTGGTACCGCTCGGTGCTGGCCCCCCAAGCGGGCACGGTCGAAATCGGGGCGATCAATGCCTTCTTGCCCACAACGGCTTTGAATTCCTGGTACCGCTCAGCGGTGGACTCCCAAAGGATGAAACCATGCACACTGTGACGCACGGCCTGTATCCAGCCGTGGACTAGGGCGTCCTTTCCGGCTCCCCAGCTTGGCAACTCCAACGTCAGCCGGTCGAACTCTTCGATTTCGGCGTTATGGATGGCGATAACCTGCTCGAAGGCGTCTTCGATCTTCATGGGAGAACGCTCCTTCAGGATGAGCACGAGGTTCAGCCACCGGTTGCTGATGTCTTTGGCCAGCCCGCCAAGGTCATTGCCCATTCCCACCAGCCGCGACGCCAATCGTTTGAGCGCTACCACCGTCTCGTGCTGATGGAATGATTCGTCCAGTTCAATCCCCTCGGCCAACTCGACCAGCAGGATGGTTGGAATCATGCCAACGCTAACGGTTCGGCATTCGAACGCTGCGGAGAACTCCGGGCAGGCGTTACCGCTCTGGAATGCCTTGGCCAGGCGCGTCTCAATCTTGGCATTTTCCAGCCACTCCCTCATCGTGTACTCAAGGCGGGTAAACCAAGCTTCGCTCTGTGTTCTGCGCAGGCGGCGGCCAACGTCGGCCCAAGCGGCGAGGTAGCGGGAGGATTCGCGCGGCTCTGCGCCCTTGATCAACGCTTCGAGCACTGCCTCGATGCAAAAGTCTTCTTCCTCGACCTGCGCGTCATCCCAGAACAACCAGAGCGATAGGAATTGCGTCGCCAGCAGACCCGTCTGGTAACTCGCCGAGGGCAGCGAATACCCGCCGTACATACCGCAATTGAATTTGCGCAATTTCTCCGCCTCTTCTCGACTGTGCCCGATGCCGTAAGACTCAAGCCAGGAGATGGTCTCGCGCTCAATCGCCACGGCATACCGGTTCTGGACCGGATTCGCAATCCAATTTCGGGGAAAGCGCAACTCGAAACTCGCTGGTACTTCTACATCGATGCGAGAGAAATCCTGGGCACGAACGATCTCGATGCAGTTTTGCTCATCTTTCTTCATTGTCCCGGTCTCCTTTTCCTCGTTCATTCAACTCAATTCGCGACAAGCCTCACTTCAGCATCTGCTGACGCCCATCGAACTTTGCCGCCCGCGTTTATCTGCGGCAAAGCGCTATGAAACCTTTCCTGACAACAAAATTTCGACTTCATGGGTTGGGTTCGTTTGCTTCCGCTGCTCTTTTCCACCGCCGTTTGTTAAGGCGTAACTTTTCATCAAAAACTATCATCGCAATAAAAACTTTTTAGATTTTCAAAATTGGCCCCGCCGGGCGCATGTAAAAAAGGCAAGCGGACGTTCATCATCCGCTTGCCTTTTTATCTTGGCTCAATGGCGTTTCTGGGAGCTTAGCTTTCAGTGATCATTCGAGGCTTTGATTTTCACTGACTTGCAGTTCACTTGCTGAGATTTGACCCTGGATCGAAATTAATACCTGACGGTCTCAAGATACTTCAGGCTCTCCTGAACTCCCTGCCATACGGCTGTTGTTTCGTCTTCAATGATGTACCACTTGACGTTTTGTTTGCGCGCAGCCTTCAGCACTTCTGGCCAGTCTATTTTTCCCTGCCCCATCGGTCGTGCATCTTTCTCTTTGAATGCGCCAGAGCTATCGCCAGCCACGTCCTTGCGAATATCTTTCAGATGCAGGGATGCGAATCGGCCTGGATACTTCTGCAACAGCTTCGCGGGGTCTTGCCCAGGGAATGCGACGTGGTAAGTGTCCAGTTGCATGCTCACGTATCGCGGATCGGTCTTTTCCATCAGCAAGTCGAACAACGTCCCATTGCCGCCCTCATTCGGGACGAATTCATACCCGTGAATGTGATAGAAGAATCGAAGCCCGTTTGCCGTCAGCTTTTCGCCCGCCTGATTGAAGACTTGAATCGCCTGTAGACAATCCTGTTTGGTGAACGGAGATTTGATCCAGGGCACGCCGACATCTTGCACGCCTAGAACTTTAGCGTCGCGAATCACTTCGTCAATTTTGTCGCGGGCAACTTTGTATTCAATGTGCATGCTGATGGCCTTCAGGTCGGCTTTATCCAACTCCGCGCGGAATTGCTCCGCCGTCATTCCGTAGTATCCAGCCAGTTCAACGTGTGTGAAACCAAGCTGGCGCACGCGTTTCAACGTGCCCGGAACATCCTTTTTGAAATCATTGCGAAAGCTCCAAAGCTGCACGGCCAGGGCTTCTTTGAACGATCCATTCATCCCTGGCCGTCCCGTCTGAGCGAATGCCTGATTCAGGAAAACAATAAGCAAAGCGATAACCGTGATCTTTCGTATTCTCTTCATCGTGATTTCTCCATCTGAAGGATTCCAATACTGTAGACAGGAATTAGGCGGCTAACGCCCCATAAGTGCTGAGTTCTTGGTACGCCAAATAGGTTTTCCGGGAACTCAGGTCGTAACCGTACTTGGCAGAAATCTGCTCCATAAAGTGTTCCTTGAAAGCGACTTGTTTTTGAGTCGCCAACGAAAAGACAAAGGGATCATCGCCTTTGTGCTCTGCGACAGCCGCCGCGCGGGCGGCGCTGACCGTTGCCAACGAAGCATTGAAGTGAAAGTCCAAGGCTTCTTTGTTTCGTGCCTGGCATTCGGTCAATCCGGCGTGTTGTTTGCCGTCGCGCAGCAGGAATTCGATCTGAAATCGAGCTTGGTAAATCCGCAGCACGTCTGCGGCGGTCGCCTTCAAATCGGTCGTCGCCAGAATCGCGTGATGATGTTTGCCGTCGGCCGTGTACCAGACCAAAACGACAGTTCGGAGCCAGCGTTTGAGTGTCGCGTGATGTAGCTCAGCGATATAGACCTCAATCTCTGGTTCCAAGTCCGAGCAGTCTACGTTGTCAAAGCGGCGAAGGTCTTGCCAATCAACTTTGCCGTCATAAGTTTTCGGGCGTCCTTGTTTCCCGGTACGCTCGCCCGTGTAACGGAATCGCATATTGGCATCGGCGCGAAGCTTGGTCACCAGGTGCAAGTCTTCGGCAACCGCGGCATCAACGTAGTTTTTCTTGGCGTACCAACCATCGGCGGCCAGGTAACTAACCACGTCTGGCAAAAACGGTCGCGCCGCTTTCA
>JBDSAM010000031.1:0-3190 GCA_039922135.1 Blastocatellia bacterium | reverse complement strand
AGGTTCGGCTTGGGCAAAGATTGTCACTTGCCCACTGGCGGGAGTGAATTTGATCGCGTTGGAAACGAGGTTGGTCAGCACCTGCTCAATGCGTTGGCCATCGCAATTGACTTCGGGCAGGCCGTAGCCAACTTGATTTCGTAGCGTAACGCCAGCCTGGGCGGCGACCGTTGCCAGTTGCTCGACGGTGGCCGCAGCCAGCGAATGCGGATCAAGCATTTCGCGCCGCAACCCGATCATTCCCGCTTCCATCTTTGACAGGTCGAGCAGGTCATTGACCAATTGGCGCAGGCGATGCGCTTGCAGCGCGATCTGGCGAATCATCTCGGATTGTCTGTCGGTTAGTTCGCCGTAAATTCCAGCCTCTAACATTTCGGTCGTCCCGCCGATGACTGTCAACGGCGTGCGCAGTTCGTGCGTGACCATCGAAAGGAAGACATCTTTCATTCGATCCAAGTCTTGAAGCTGTGTATTGGCAGCGGCAAGCGCGTCGTTCATTGCCAGAATTTCCCGCTGCGAATCATTGACTGTGTGCAGGAAACTCTCTTCGACCTCGGCCAGCCGCCGCCGCAGCAAATCCCGTTCGCCGCGCAACCGCCGGTTCTCTTCGCGCAGCTCATCACTCATTACCCAACCTATTGCGCAATCCCATCACGCCACTATGATGAAGGTGTTTCTGCCGCCGACCACATCCGAAAAATCTTTGTTGTAACTGACGTTCACGCGACGGAACTGTTTGATCACGTCGCCCATTTCGGTGGCGGTAACAAAACCATCTTCGGTGTGGGCAATTGCCCATTGTTGGATGTGTTTGGCGCGCGCCAGAAAGTTGCTGACCATTTGCAGATAATGTTCTTTGGAAACAACGTCGTCGCCCAGCCTGCCGCGTTGCGCGGCGATCAACTGATCCCACACTTCGCCATTGCCGCGCACCCACGTTTCGCGCCAACCGGCAACACTCTGCCGCAACCGGGTGAGCCCTTCGGGACGCGGGAAGCGGACAAACATCAGTTCGGCGCGCGCGCCACGAATGAAGTCATGCGCATCGCGGTTGACGCTGTAATTCTCCTTGCCGTTATCCACCACCTGCCGCTGGTTGCGCCACAAAGCCAGAAAGGCTTCTGACAATGGCCGCCGCAGTTCCATGGTTTCCGGCGTGAAGGAGAAGACGTAATCGCCCACGCCCAGCACCAGCATGATCGCCAGTGCCCGGGCGTGTTCGTTTTCGATTTGCTGGACGTTAAGCCATAGATTGTCGAACCAGACGGCATCCATCTCGCTCATCATTTGGCCAAGCGCGGGATTATGCAGCCGCCGGTGCGGGACGTAGGCTTCTCCCAGCGCCAGCGAGACGTCTTCTTCGGTCAATACTTCGCCTGTATTTTCGACCAGCGCGCGCGACATCCACCACGCCCACTGGCACAGGTCATTGTCCAACACCTGCTTGCCCCAGAATTTAAGATACCAACCCAGATCGGGTTGGCCTGCAAAGGGAATGGCAATTGAATTGAATTTCAGACGGCGCAGCACGCTCAGTTCGAAGCCCAGCCACCGCCGATTCGTTATTGAATTAGTGAGCATAGTGTTCGAGAAGTGAATCTTGGTTAGCTTGGAATTTTCGGTGCTGGTTCCTGTTGGTCATCAGACGCTGGATCATGAGAAACGCTTGGTGAAGCGTGGCTAACTTCGCTCTGCATTGGCAATTCATCATCAAAACTCTGGTGCACCAGAACATCACCATACGGAGCAGCGGCTAGTAATTCGTTATGCGCAGCGACAGGCGTTGGAATTGCCTCTAACTCTTCTAGCACTGGCGGCGCTAGTATGGTTGTGGCTTCTAGTTCCGCCAAAGCAGCGGGTGCGGATGGTAATAGCGATTCTGCCGGAACTTGAACAGGTTTCTGTTCAAGCAAAAGTTCGCCGCCTTCATTGGGCACGTTGGTTGATTCCAGCGATTGAAGTTCAGAAATAACGTTGTCAGCGGCTGGCTGAAATGTTTGCCGTTCGACAGCGCCAAAATCAGTTAGCGTGTCGGCATCGGGAGCATACACTGGCGATGGAATTTCGCCGTCAATAACTTCCAGCACTGGGGCCTCTAGCGTGGACGCTTCTTCTACCGCCGAAACAAATGATGGTTCAAATGCGGGGGGAATGCTCCAGACTTCGGCTTCACGTTGTCTTCTTTCTGCAACCACGACAGCCAGCAACAGCTTGGCAATATGCGGATCGAATTCAATGCCAGACATATCGGCGATGACCTGTTCCGCCTCCGGCAATTCGTACCGTTGCCGGTATGGGCGCTGCGAAATTAGCGCACAGTAACTGTCTACCGCCCGCAAAATGCGCGCGCCGACTGGAATGGACGCGCCAGCCAAACCATCGGGATAACCCTGCCCGTTCCACCATTCCTGATGCCAGCGAATAAGCAACTGCGTTTGCCGGGGCAGTTGCAGTTCCGCCGCAGACTGTTCGCCCAGGATTGGGTGCCGCCATAAATCCAGCCTCTCTTCCCAACTGAGAGCGTTCGGTTGCAGCAAATAATTGCGTTTCAACCCACGCTCGCCGATGTCGTGCGCTAAAGCCGCGAATTTCAGCGCGGTCAAATCTTGGCCATGCAGGCCCATTTGTCCGCCGATGGTTTCGGCCAATCGAGCAATCATGACGGCGTGAGGTTCGGTGTATCCCTCTATGCGGTCGGTCTCCAGCGCCAACTTCATTAGGCGTTCGCCCAGCGGGCGCTCCGCATCAGCGAAGATCAGTGGCGCCAGTGGCGCTTGCTGTGCTTGCATCAATCAATCTCCTTGTTGACTCCTTGTGGGCTTCTTGCCGGTTCCTGGTTGGCTCTTGGTTAGCTCCTGATTGGAAGCGTGGCCGCTAGTACTCTATCAAAGTAGAAATAATGAAGGTAGGACAGGATGCTCTACTGTCCTACCTCACCCGCGCAACTGTGGTATTCCTCAAAATCAACTTGATGATGTACTAGGGCCCCTGCGGCGAAGCGGGCCCTTTGTAGGCGATACTGCCGCGAAAAATCAAGCAGTGACGGATTTTCCCGCCCACAGGCTTCGTTGCCAGTGGCGCTCGTTGCGGTACAATCACGCCGTCGTCTTCCATATCGCTTGCAATTGCGGCGCGATGTGTCGCGGGTTGTTTACCCGTGCCTGCAAGTGCACTCCAAGCGCGGGAAAAC
>JBDSAM010000030.1:0-15286 GCA_039922135.1 Blastocatellia bacterium | reverse complement strand
TAGCCTTGACCTTCCTGGCCGGCAGTCGGCCCAGCCGCCGCAGGTTGAATTGCAGGTTGTTGCTCCGAAGTTTTGGCAGCGCCTTGAGTGGCCGGCGGCGTTGCGGGGAGCGGTTGTTGGGCTGATGCTGAAACGTTGGCAATCAGCCAGATGAACAAAGAAAGCACTAAAAATCTATCCATTCTCCGAATCATAAAACTCCTTTCGCTTGCACTGTGCGGCATCATCTCCCCTGGCCCTGCGTTATCCGCCGCGCCAGCGCGACAAACCTGAAATCGGTTGGAAGCAGGGTAAAATTTTTCAGCGAGGGGGACTAAATAAAGCCACCCAGGATTGGGACAGTGGCGACGGACTTCAGTCTATCGCCGGGCCGGGAACAGACTAAAGTCCGTTCCACTTTCCGCTGTTCCGATTTAGTGATTAACGATGATTTCCCCGAACAGGCAAGCGGGAGTATCGCTGAAGGTCTTGAAGGCTGTCAATCATCTCAACTTTAAGCATGGGTTGAGTTTCTCACCGGTCACTGCCTCACTTGCCGTCCGCTATTTGATTCGTTAGTCTGCGCCGCCATGAAAACCTTTTCTCTTCGCCCCTTGCCGCTTCGCATTATCTTTCCCCTGGCAGTCATCGCCGGACTGGGCATGGTCGCGTGGCTGGTAGTTCGCCTGACCATCGGTGACAGCGTAATGACGTATGTCGAACGCAATCCGAACTTGTCGCCACAAGCTCGGTTGGAAGGCGCGGATACAGCCGCGGGTTATGCAGGCCGCGATCCGCGCATGCATCTGGGACGAGGCGGAGTTTACCTGACGGCGGCCAATGAAGAGCAGAGTGAAGCGCGGCTGACAATGGCGCTGGCTGAGTTGCGCATAGCAACGGCCATGACTCCGGAAGATTATCGCGCATGGATAATGCTAGGACGTGCCCTGGATCGCGGCGGCATGACAGCCGAAGCCAAAGCGGCATTACAACGCGCCGTCACCCTGGCGCCCCGACACTTCGACCCGCGATGGGCATTGGCAAACCACCTGCTGCGCACGGGCGAACGCGACGCGGCTTTCGCTGAGTTTCGGCGGGCTTTGGAGGAAAGACCTGCGGCGTTGCCGCTGGTCTTCGATTACGCCTGGGACGCATTTCAAAAGGATGGGCAAGGCGATGGGCACGCGATTGCCTCGGCTGTTGCTCCGGTAGGTGAATCAAGGGCGCAATTGATTGGTCTACTGATTGCGCGCAACAGACCCGCCGACGCGCTAACCATTTGGCGCGAGACACCGAAACGAACCGAAGCCGATGCTAATGCCGTCGCGACCGCCTTCTTCAACGTCCAACAAATGGCGGCCGCCTACGAAGTCTGGACTTCAGTGGCCAGCGCAGACCGCCCAACACCCGACGAAGACTCGCTGCTGGCCAACGGCGATTTTGAAAACCCGCTCTCGCTCAATTCCGACGTGCCGTTTCTGTCCTGGCGCATCGTGCCGATTGGCGGAATCAAAATCTCCACGGATCGGAAAGAGCCGCAGTCCGGACGGCAAGCCTTGCGCCTGAGTTTCGATCTAAGTGGGAACATCCCCTTCACCACTTCGTCGCAAACCGTGCCCGCAAAACCGTCCACGAATTACGTGTTGAGCTATGCAGTAAGAGCCGAGGAGTTGAAGAGCCTGAGCATGCCTTTCGTCGAAGTCGTTGACGCCGCCGACGGCAACCGCTTTCGCGCCGTCGCCCCGCTGCCTTCCAGCACTCAGACCTGGGAACCACAGAGAATCAAATTCACGACCGACGCCAAGACCGAGGCAGTGACCGTGCACATCCAGCGCCCGCCTTGCGCCGAAGCGCCATGCCCGGTGAATGGCCGAGTCTGGCTTGATGCGTTCAAGCTGAAAGAAACTGAAAGGTGAGCGCCGGAGTTATTCGAGCGACTTCAATTCACCTGCCGTTGCGGGAGCCATTCTTTCCGGGGCGCGGGGTGGCATTGGCTAAATAATCTTCAAAGATTGCCCGCACCTTGTAGTTGAAGCCTGGCAGCAAGGGCGACGTCAGATCATCGGAAGCCTGCAACGTTACAACCAACTTCAAGCCGCGCCCCTTGCGTCGATAAATTTCAACCTCCCGCAGCATCCAGTTGACGATCCAATATTCTTTGACGTCGCGCCGTGAATAGAGTTGAAGCTTGGCATCGCGGTCGCGCTTCTCATTGGAGCCGGTGAAGGAAAGCACTTCCACAACCAACTCCGGCGCTCCGTGAAAGTGTCCATCCACGCCTAAAAGCTTGTCGCGCCGCTCGCGGCTGACCCAGACGACATCAGGAATCACATCATTGTCGCCTGTGAAGATGAGGCCCGAACCGGTGAATGGCTCTCCCGCCTTGGTTTGTTGCGACCAGTCTTCCAACATTCTCCAAATGCGGTTGCAAGCGCGTTGATGTTCGTAGCGAGGAGAAGTAGACACGTATAGTTCTCCATCAATGATTTCATAACGATTGCCGTTGTCCGGCAGCGATTTCAAATCGGCAGATGTCCAATGCAGCACAGCTTCCATAATTAACCTCCGAATGCGGACATCTTATGCCGCCGTTTTACGGAATGCCAAGTTCATCCCTAACGCTTCGCTGGCGCTACGCTCTCGAAAACGACCTCGCCATTGATGACCGTCATCACGCAGCGTGTCTTCAAAATTTCCGCTTCGGGTATTTGCATTATGTCGGCGGAAAGCACCGTCAGATCGGCCCATTTGCCTACTTCAATCGAACCACGCACCTTCTCTTCAAACGCGGCGTAGGCAGCCCAGGCGGTGAACATCTTCAGCGCCTGTTCGCGCGTGACTTTCTCTTCAGGGTGCCAGCCTTCGCCAGCGAAGCCCTTTTGATCCTTGCGCGCGACGGCGGCGTAAAATTCGATCATCGGTTCACCGCGTTCGACCGGCGCGTCAGAACCGCCCGCAATGACGACGCCCGTTTTGATCAACGTTTGCCAGGCGTAAGCGCCCTCCAGCCGCCTCAGTCCAATGCGGCTGGGCGCGAAGTGCAGGTCGCCAATGGCGTGCGACGGCTGCATTGAAGGAATAACGCCAAGTTTGGCGAAGCGGGGAATGTCTGCGGCGGTGAGAATCTGCGCGTGTTCAATGCGCCAGCGCGGCGGCGTGCGATCCATCCGTTCGATCATCGGCGTTTCGTTGAAAGCCTTTTCGTACCAGTCCAGGATCGTGCGGTTGGCGCGGTCGCCAATGGCGTGAGTTTCTACCTGAATAGTTTTGCGCAATGCTTCTTTGAGCATCGGCAAGAGCTGCTCTTCCTTAACGGTCAGAAAGCCGTTGGTGTCATGGTCGGCATAATTTTCGAGCAGTGCCGCGCCCTTCGATCCGAGTGCGCCGTCACTGACCACCTTGATCGCGCGAATTGTCAGCCGCCCGTCGTACAGCCCGATTTGCGCGCCTTCGCGCAACAAGCGATCGGCTGCTGCTCCGGGGCCGGCAATGGCTTCGTACAAACGAATCTTCAGCCGCTGTTCGCCATAGAGCTTCTTGACCATTTCAATCTGATCCCAGCCGACGCCTGCGTCCTGCACCTGTGTCCAGCCAAGCGAAAGGCTGCGTTTGTCGGCCAGCAGCAACGCCTGTTCACGATCGTCTTTGGTTGGAGCCGGGATGTTGCGAGAGACCATACCTTGCGCCCGGTCGAGCAGCATGCCGCTGGGTTCGCCTCTCTGTTTGTCCAGCATGATCTCGCCGCCGAACGGGCTTTCAGTATTTTTGTCAATCTTCGCAAGCTTAAGAGCCGCACTGTTGGCAATGCCGCCGTGGCCGTCGGCGCGCGTCAGGAAGACCGGATTGTTCGGCGCAATCTTGTCCAAGTCCCAGCGGGTCGGGAATGCCTGCGGCTTCCAGAATGTTTCAATCCAGCCGCGCCCCGTCACCCATTCGCCGGGCTTGGCTTTGTCCACGCGCGCTTTAACCTTGGCCAGAAAGTCTTCCAGGCTGGCGACACCTTCCAGATTCAAATTCATCTCGCGGAAGCCGACGCCGGAAAAATGGTAATGCGCATCGGCCAATCCCGGCACAACCGTCGCGCCTTTCAAATCCACCACGCGCGTGACCTTCTTGCCTTCATAATTTTTCACGCGTTCGTTTGAGCCGACAAAGACGACGCGGCCATATTTGACGGCGATGGCTTCGGCCCTGGGCTTATCGTCATTGACGGTGTAAACGTTGCCGTTTTTGAAAACGATGTCGGCAGGTTCGACTTGTGCGCTGCCAGGCAGTAATGCAGCGAAAGACAAACTGGAAATAACAAAGATCAGCGCAATGATTCTCATAACCGGATTCTCCGAATAGAATTGTTGTTCAGGCTTACGGGTTACCTATTTGCCTGATGAAGGAAAGACTTTGCCATCTTCGCGCGTGTGGCAGCGGTTGCAGGAAGCGCTGCCCGCAGCGCCATATTCGCCGCTGAAGACAGTGCGACCTTGATGCACGCCGCCGTCGTGACAAGTGAAACAGCCTTTGCCGCCGCGTTGATCGGGCGTGACATGTTGTTTCACTTTGAGCGAGGCGGGCGAATTCTGATTGTATGCGCCGTTGATCGTGTGGCACTCGTAGCAATTGCCTTTAACGTATTCGACGTGCGTTTTGTGCGTGAAGAGCGCGCCATATGCGCGGCTGACGTACTTTGCGGAAAACGGCTGGGCGCTGGCGACCGTTTGAGTGTGGCAAACAATGCAGCCGGATTTCTGCGCGGCCTTCGCATCGCCGCTTGTCGGTGAATGGCAGGCGTAACATTCCGGATGCGATGCGATGTTCAGCACGGCGGGCTTGGCGGTCTGCGCGTGACAGAAACTGCAATCGCTCTTCTGGCCCGAAGGCAGATTGTATTTGACGTGCAGTTCGTGCTGTCGCGCATCAAAGAACGCGTTGAAATCATAACGCCGCGCAAAGTCTCGTTGCGGCGGGCGCGCCGTTAAACCTTGTTTGGTCTCGTGGCAGATTGTGCAGGTTTGCTGCGGTTTGGCGGTGAACTGCTGGATGTGGCATTCGACGCAGGCCTTGTGACCGGGAAATTTTAAGCTTAGCTGCTTATTGTGATCAGTGGTCGGCACCAGATTCTTCATCAGGTCGCGCTGGTCGTGGCAGGAATCGCACTTCAATTCGTGCGCCTGATTGGTGCCTGGCACTTTAACCGTGCCGGTGTGCGACTGATGAGTGAAGCGTTCGTAGTTGACGGACGCTTGAGATGCGGCATAGGGAGCAGTCAGAGTTGGTTTTGATTGCTGGCCTTGAGCGGCGGATGGAATCAACGCAAACGCACTCAAGGCGGCGACGCACAAAATCAACGCGAGTTTTATCTTCTTCGTCAGCATCTTCAGAGCTCAGTTCAATTATGGTTTGGGAGTAGGCGTCGGTTGAATTGCTTTCTTGCCGAAATGGCTTGGCGGCGGCATCGCCACACCTTTTGCGCCAAACGCTTTGATCGTTATTGGCGCGTGACAGTAATTGCATTTCGCCGTCTCGACCGTCACTGCGCCTTCGATCTTCGCCTGCATTTCTTTCTTGTGACAATCCACGCAGCTTAGAGCGACTGGCTGTTTCTCTTTGGTCTTGCGGTCTTCCAGATAAAAGTCTTTGAAGGTTGCCGCCGTCTTGGCCGTCGCGTGGCAGGACAAACAATCGCCTACGCCTTTGCCAATCGCGTCTTCGTGCGTTTTGTGGCTGAAGGGCAGCGGCGGTTTCGCGCCAGCTTTTGCCACTGCTGGAGGATTGAGTTCCGTGTTGACGATCTGGCGCGCGAACCAGTGGACGGCCAGTTCGGAGCCTGCGACGGGGCGATCGGCTTTCGGCGGCTTGGCCGTGTCTGTGTGGCAGCCCGTGCAGTTCGTCGCAAATGTGTTTTTCGGATTCGGCTTGTCGGCTTTGGGCGGCGACACGACTTTCGGATCGAAGTGGCAAATAAAGCATTCGGGGTGCGAAGGCGCGCTCATCTTCACGCCTTTGGCGAACGTGATCCTGGCAACGGTTACGGGCGCGGCGTTGGTTGTGTGACACGAGGCGCATTCAAATCTGTTTTTGTCGAGTCCCTTATTAGCCTTCGCGTCGGCTTTCGCGTCGAAGAATTTAACTCGGTCTTTCAGCGGCGTTGATGCCGCGTACTGCTCGTAATAGTCCACGTGGCTGCCGTGCGAGAAAGTGTCGTAGAACTGCGACACGCCGCTGGTCTCAGGGTTTGGGAAGCGGCGGATGTTTGCGGCCATCGCTTTCGGGTTGATGATGGTTAGCTTGTCGTGGCAGATGACGCACATCTCGCGCTGCATGCCCGCCCCATCGAAGGAATGGCATTCGGTGCAGGATGAATGTGTACGGGCGTCTTTCGCACCGTCCCTTTGGCCGTCCTTGTGATTGGGATAGCCGATAGTTGCGAGATCGTGCTGGTCTTTGCCGAGTTTGTCTTTTGCCGCCGTGCCGTGACAGTAGGCGCAGTTCAAATCAACCGTCTGAGTCTTGCTGATTAAACTTTTGACTCGGCTAGCGTGCGACTTGTGCGTGAATTTGGAGAATTTCGATGAGGTTGCCGGACGATTCTTCTGCGCGCCAGTAACGTATGCGCGTCCAGTGAAACCGATGGTGACGATGAAAAGAATAACAATGAGTCGCTTCATGAGTTAGAGGTTCGGGTGGCGCGGAAATTTGACGTAAGGCAGCCGCACGCCACGCACGAAGAATTGATCGGCCCGAATGGCTTCAGGCGCTTCGAAGCCGACGCTGCCTGCCGAAGCAGTGATGTCGTCCTGATCAATCCCATCGCCGCTGACGCCGATGGCGCCGACCAACACGCCATTTTTATAAAGCGGCACGCTGCCAGCGAAGATTTGAATACCGTTTGGCAGACTGGGAATCGCCGAACAACTCATCACCGGTTTACCGCTCAGCACATTAACCAGAGCGCTGCGAACCAGCGCGATCTGCAAGCCGTTGTTGAACGGACTCCAGACATTAATCGGTTTCGAGAGCGGGCCGTTGGCGGTGCCGTCAATACCGTCCGGGAAAAACGGGCGGCTTAAAAAGCCGTTGGCGCGGTCGCTGAAGGCCATCGAACCGTCCATCTTGATTCCATCAGCCGCTGCCGCGTCAGCGAACTTGGAGAACCTGCCGCCTTCTGCCGCGCGCAGTTCCGCGCCTGCCGTGGCTTTGCTGAAGAAGACTGCGGTGCGGCCTTTCTGCGCGCTGACATCAAAGCCGAAGATCGGCGCGTCCTGCGTGCTGAAGATGCCCAGGATCATTCCGTTGACATCAACGACTGTGATGTTTACTTCGGCGGGCGAACCGAGCGGTTGGCGAATGGCGGCGCGCGTTCTGTAAGCCTGCTGCGCCGCCTGTGTGATGAGCTGGTTGACATCGGCAGCGGTCAAACGATTTCCACCGGCTACTGCCCCGTCTTTGAATGGGAAGAAGCGCGAATCAATGCGGCCCGGCACACCGCCCAAAGTCAGCGGCGTAAAGCGCGAAGCCGCCGCAGCGCGCACAGGAAAATCGGCTAGCACACTGCCCGGCAGGCCGCCGAACGCCGGGGCCGAACCACCAGTCTGCGCCGCGTTGACGAACGGCAGGCGAATGCCGTCCACCAGGATTTGATCACCGCGAATTGCCACTGGCGCTTCGTAACCGAGCGATGCCGCGACGGCTATGATCTCCTCCGGCGATTGATCCTGGTCGGAAGGGTCAATATCCACCGAATAAAAGCCGTCGCCTTCAATGCCGACGCCACCCGCCGCCACGCCGTTTTTGTAAAGCGGCGCGCTGCCCGGATCGCCAGCCAAGCCGAGCGGGAGTTTCGGATTTACGTCAGAACAAGGCAATTGCGAAAACTGCACGCCGAACAGCGGCCCGCCTGCCTGGAATTGAATCAGCGGCGGAAGGTGTTCCTGAATAATGAAGCTGGCCGTGCGCGTGGTGAAGGCGTTGCCCTGCGTGCTGAAGAAGGCCGACGTACCGGCTTTTGAAATTGCCGCCAGCGCAGCGCCATCGCGCAATACGCCCGCAGGGGCAACGAAGCTGCCGTCCGGGTTGCGCAAGGGGATGATGAATTCGTTCAGGCCGTCAGGATCAGCGGCTTTTAGCACCTGGCCGGTTTGCAGATTGGTCGCGCCGACTTTGATGTCACTGCGCGCGCCAGTCATTTTGAATACGCCCAGCACGTTGCCTTCGTGATCGGCGACGGAGACGGTAACGCGCAGGCCAATGTCCTGCGCCTTGCCGACGGCTTGCGAAATGATCCTGCGCACGTCGTCTTCGCCAAGCGCGCTTTGCGAAGGCGCGGCTTGTCCGGCCATCCTCAGTTGAACGGTGTTGCTGGCGCGGCCATCGGCGTTCAGCGTAATGTCCATCACGCCGCCCGGCATATTCGGCGGCATCATCAAGTTAATTTGATCCAGTCCGGCAAACGAACCCTGCGCTCCGGCGTAAAGCGGCGTGAGTTCGCTGTTGCCGATGCGCACGCGCAGATTGGTCGCGCCGCGCAAGCCCGTGCCGAACAGCAACAGGTAATTCGGACGCCACGTTGAGCCGGGATCAACAGGGCGCGCAGTGCCGTCCGCGTTGACCACGCCTTCGTAGCTCGCCCCGTCGTAGGTTGTCAGCGCGACGGGCAATCCGCGCCCTGTGTATGACACCGTAAAGATCGCCGGCGATGAAGCGGCCAACTGCAGATCGCCGTGCGAAACCACGCCGTTTGCATTAGTGATGATGACTTGCGCCGCGCCCAGCGCGGCTTGTTCGGGAATCAGGTAGTTGACCTGTCCAGGCGAGACGAAAAAAAGTTGCGCGGCATGTTCGGCGTTTCGGCTGTCAATTACATGCACGCTGGTGCCCGCCAGCGTGACAGGCAGCGGCAGCACTTGCGCCAATTCTGACCGCGTCGCCAGATCGGTTCCGAAAGCAGCGGCGATGCTTGCGGGTGCCAACGGTCCGGCAAAGCTGGCCGCGTTAACGCTGACAACGACAGCCGCGCTGCCAGCAGCGGCAAAGATTCGCGGCGACTGTTTCGCCGCGTTGATCGCGCCGGTGATAACGGCAATGCCAACGACGAAAACAAGGATGCGAGTGCTGAGCATGAAACGTGCGCGCATCGTAAAACCTCTCCTAATGGTGCAAATGGAAAATCCGGATGCTGGAAATTTGAAAGTGTTGCCGAACGCGAGAAACGCTGGAGACTATAGCCTTGAGCCGCACGCCGTCGCAAGCAAAAAGGCTCGGCCCTACGGCTGCATGGGTTCCCGTCAAACCAGCCCCGGCCCCGAAATTCGGCATCCGATACTGGCTTTGCGGCCTGCTCTCTTGGTACTATCAAGCGCGAACAATCCCGAAGATACAGATGGTCATGAAACGCCGGGCGTGCGATGCTGCCCGGCCCGGATCGCAAAATCAGTTTTACCACCTTTAACAGTCACCTTCAGAGAACCCGAACGAATTGGAAAGGAGTCCCGCAATGAAAGCAAAGAGTAACTTCCAGCGCCTGATGCTGGTGATGCTGGCCTGCATGCTGGTTGTGTCAGGCGTCCTGATGGACGCGACAGCATACTCGCAAAACAATCCCAAACCGGCGGCCAAGCCTGTACCCGTTGCCAACATCCCACCAATCAATTTCAAAGAGCACAAGCTGAAGAACGGACTGCGCGTGTTTCTGGTCGAAGACCACAGCGCCCCGGTCGTTTCGCTGGCCGTGGTCTACGACGTAGGTTCGCGCAACGAACGGCAAGGCCGCACGGGCTTTGCGCATTTGTTCGAACACATGATGTTTCAAGGCTCGGAGCAGGTCGGCAAGGGCGAGTACATGCAACTGGTCTTCAACAACGGCGGGAACTTAAACGGCACGACCAACGAAGAGCGCACGCTCTACTTCGAGACGCTGCCCGCCAACCAACTTGATCTGGCGCTGTTTCTGGAAGCCGATCGCATGCGCGGCCTCGATATAACGAAAGACAACCTGGACAACCAGCGCAACGCCGTCCAGGAAGAGCGGCGGCTTGGATTGGACAACCAACCCTATGGCAAGTTCCGCGAAAAGTTTGACGAGATGATGTTCGACAATCTCGCCTACAAGCATTCGGTCATCGGTTCGATGGAAGATTTGAATGCGGCCAGCGTCGAAGATGTGAAAGACTTCTTCCGCATCTACTACGCGCCGAACAACGCCACGCTGGCGCTGGTGGGCGATTTCAAATCATCCGAGGCGCTGGCCAAGATCAAAAAGAATTATGAGTCCATTCCCGCGCAACCCACGCCCGCGAAAGTGGACACCACTGAACCGGCGCAGACCGCCGAACGTCGCTACACTATGGAAGACCCACTGGCGCAACTGGCGCTGCTCAACATCGGTTACAAAGGCGTCATCGGCAACACGCCCGACGCTTATGCGCTGCAAGTGCTAGGCACTGTGCTGGGCGGCGGCCAAAGCTCACGGCTTTACCAAAAGCTGGTCAAGGAGAAACAACTGGCGCTGTCAGCATCGAGCTTCGCCAACACGCGACGCGGCCCCGGCGCATTTCAACTCTCCGCCAACATCGCACCCGGCAAAAAATCCGAAGAGGTCGAAGCCGCCATCTACGAAGAGATTGCCCGTCTGCAACGGGAGCCGATTGCCGATTGGGAATTGGAGAAAGCCCGGCAGTCCGCCAAACGCAGCGCCGTCGGATCGCGCCAAAGCTCCTTGGGGCTGGCCATAAACATCGTCGAAGGCGCGACTGCCTACAACGATCCCGGCATGGCCAACACGCGCCTGAGTAAAATCATGGCGGTCACCAAAGAAGACGTGCAGCGCGTCGCCCGCGAATATCTGCAACCGGCCAAGCGCACCGTCGGCGTTGCCGTGCCCAAACCGAAAGGCGTTAGCGGAGCAGGCTCCGCCGCGAAAGGAGAATCAAAATGAAGAGCGCAATTTTTCAATTCAAGCGGACGTTGTTTGTGATCAGCATGTCGGCGCTGCTCACCGGCTCAGCCTTGGCACAAGGCCAATCCCCATCCAGCAAGGGCTCCGTCATCAAAGGCAAGGCTCCCGTCAACAAAGAGGTTCTTAAAGTTAAACTGCCAAAGCCCTACGAGACCAAGCTGAGCAACGGTCTGCAGGTGCTGGTGCTGGAAGACCACAAGCTGCCCAGCTTCAATATGCAGATGGTCGTCATCGGCGGCGGTTTGGCCGACTCAGCCGACCGGCCCGGCGCAGCGCAATACACGGCCACTATGCTGCGCGAAGGAACCAGAACGCGCGACAGCAAAAAGATCGCCGAAGAGGTTGACCAGCTTGGCGCATCGCTATTTGCCAACGCCGGGCTTTCGTCTTTGACCAGCACTGTCTCGGCTTCCGGGCTGACCGACAACTTCGATCCGATTATGGCCTTGTTCGCCGATGTGATTCTGAATCCCGGCTTCCCGGCGGATGAGTTCAACAAACTCAAAGGCCGCAATATCGCGGCCATTCGCTTGCAGCGTTCCAATCCCGGCTTCCTGGCCGGCGAGATGTTCTCGAAGGTGATATACGGCTCGCATCCTGGCGGAAGGTCATCGCTTTCAGCCGAACAAATCGGGCGCATCACTCCCGAAGTGCTGCAACAATTCCACGCCACATACTACAAACCGAACAACGCGATTTTTGCGATTGTCGGCGACGTCAAACCGGCGGAAGTCGTCGCCAAACTGGAAAAGACATTTGCCGCGTGGAAGGCGGGCGACGTCCCTAAGACCATGGTTCCAAAAGTCGCAGAGATAGGCGCAGCCAAAATCTACCTGATTGACCGACCCGGCTCAGTCCAGACCAATCTGGTAGCCGGGACGCTTTCGATTGAGCGCACCGATCCGGATTACTTCGCGCTGGAAGTAATGAATCAAGTCGTGGGCGGCGGCCCCAGCGCGCGGCTGTTTATGAATCTGCGCGAAGACAAGGGCTATACCTACGGCGCATACAGCAATGTGTCGTCGCAGAAATATCGCGGCACGTTCCAGGCCAGCACTCAGGTGCGCACCGACGTGACCGGCGGTTCGATGAAAGAGTTGTTCTACGAATTCAAACGCATTCGCGACGATCGAGTCCCGGCGGATGAATTCGACCGCGCCAAACGCACGATCATCGGCGGCTGGGCGCTGCAGCTTGAATCTCCGCAATCGGTTTTACAGAACACCATTACATCGAAGCTCTACGATCTGCCCGCCGATTACTGGGACACATACCCACAGAAGATCGCCGCCGTCACGCCCGACGATGCACAGCGTGTTGCGCAAAAATACCTCGACCTCGGCAAATTGCAGATCGTCGCCGTCGGCGATGCTCAGAAGATCGCCGAGGCTTTGCGGAAATATGGGACGGTCGAAACGTACGACACTGAAGGCAAGCCGCTGAAATCGCCCACCACGTCAACAGGCGGCAACGGCGGCAACATGGCATCGGCTGGCATTGCCGGCATCTGGAACATCACCGCTGACACGCCCGATGGCCCTATGCAGTTAAAAGCGATGATTAAGATGACCGGTTCTGAGTTGGGCGGATCAGTAGAAACACCGCATGGCCCAGCCACCATTACCGGTGGATCGGTCAACGGCAACGGCATTAGCTTCAAGATCAAGGGCGACGTCAACGGCCAAACCGTCATCGCCGAGTTCACCGGCAAACTGGACGGCGACACGATGAAAGGCCAGATCACGGCGGAAGGCTTTTCAGCCGCCGGCTTCACGGGCAAGAAAGAGAAGTAAAGATAGTGGTTGGTGGTTGATGAGTAGTGGCTGGTTAAACCACCGCTCGCCGCCCACCAACCACCAACCATCAACCACCATGTCAGAAACAAAAATCAGAGTGTTGTTAGCCAAACCCGGTCTGGACGGTCACGACCGCGGCGTCAAAGTCATCGCCCGCGCCTTGCGCGACGCCGGAATGGAAGTCATCTACACCGGCTTGCGCCAAACACCCGAACAGATCGTCAACGCCGCCTTGCAGGAAGACGTGGACATTGTCGGCCTGTCCATCTTGTCTGGCGCGCATATGACCATCTTTCCCCGCGTGCTGAACCTGATGCGCGAACGCGGCATGGACGATGTGCTGCTGTTCGGCGGCGGCATCATTCCCGAAGACGATGTTTCAAAACTGAAAGAAGCCGGCGTCAATGCAGTCTTCCTGCCCGGCGCTTCGACCGAAGACATCATCAAATTCATCCGCGAGAACGTGAAGCCACGTGACTGAGCGAATTTCGAAAGAGTATAATCACGCGGCAGTGAGGTCAGCAGCAATATGCAAGTTTTTATTAGCCACTCGTGGAAAGACAATGCGCTGGCGCGTAGGCTAGCCGACGTGTTGATAAAGGCAGGATTTCAAGTCTGGGATCCCTTTCGCAACATGCTGCCAGGCGGTGGCCTGGCGCAGATGACGGCCAAAGCGCTTGAAGAATCACAGGCAATGGTTGTGTTGCTTACGCCTGAATCCCTGGAAAGCCCTTATACGCTCAGCGAAATTGAATTTGCGTTAGGCAACAAAAATTATGCTTGGCGGTTGATTCCTGTTCTTGTCGGTGACCCAAAACGATTTCAAGAAGACCAAATCCCGTGGATTTTGCGCAAGCTGCAAATGGTCTTTCTACCAGAACCGGAAAATAGCGAGGCCGAGTTAAAGCAAATCGTGGAAGTTCTAAGAAGGCCGCTCGATTTCTTACCTAGCGATTTCATGCCGATGAGTCCCTCTTTGACCTCGACCTACTGACTCAGCCACAGGATCAATTTATGATTCCGAATGAGGTCTTTCTCTCGCACTCAAGCGAAAATCATTCATTTGCGGCTTTGATTGCCGAAACGATGCGTCGTCACGCCATCCCTGTGTGGTACGCACCGACAAATATGATTGGAGCGCAGGAGTGGCAAGACGAAATCGGCCTAGCGCTAAAACGCTGTGACTGGTTCGCGGTAATTCTTTCCCCCAGCGCCGTCGAATCAATGTGGGTAAAGCGCGAGTTGCAATATGCGCTGCTGCAACGGCGATTCGAAAAGAGAATTGTGCCGATCCTCTACTTGCCTTGCGATCCTGAATCATTGTCCTGGGCGCTCCCCTCTCTTCAATCCGTAAACTTCACGCAATCATTTGATGAAGGCTGCGCCACGCTGTTGCGCATTTGGGGCATCGGCTATCAAAAAATCTCTTGACCATTACTGCCAATGTTATCAGCCATACTTTTGACAGAACACCAAAGTCACGCCGTCATCACCTTTAATCGCCCCGCGCAATTCAATCGCCTGACACAAGCGACGATGGCCGAATTGGCTGCGATCATCGCGCGATTGCGCGAACGCAGCGACCTGTGCGTCTTGATCGTCACCGGCACCGGCGGAGTATTTTCGGCGGGCGCGGATTTGAACGAAGTGGCAGCGCTGGATGCGACGATGGCTTATGATTTTTCGCGGCATGGGCAGGCGCTGCTGGCTTCATTGAATGAAGCGGCTCCGGTGACAATTGCGGCGATTGATGGCTATTGTTTGGGCGGCGGATTGGACATCGCCTTGAGTTGCGACCTGCGCTACGCCACTCCGCAGTCATCGTTTCAACATCCCGGCGCGCGGCGCGGCATCATCACGGGCTGGGGCGGCACGCAAAGGTTGTCGCGATTGATTGGCGTGGATGAAGCGCGGCGGCTGTTGATTACGGGCGAACGGATTGACGCACAGGAGGCGTTTCGCGTTGGCCTCGTCAATCGAATCTGCGATGACGCGCTCGATTTCACATCCCAGTTTGCTGAGCGCATCGCGGAGAAGTTCTCACGCCGTCAGTTGATCGAATTGAAATCGAAGCTACTTTCTTAATTCTCGCTGCGCCCTCTGCGTAATTGACTATGGATCTCATTGAAAACCCATCCTGGACGTCAACATTCCAGTCACTTCTTCGCCGTCAATCCATTCCTTTGGCTGATGACGAAAGCACGAATCGCGTCCACATCTTCGGGCTTCAGCGCATGCTTGAATGACGGCATGCCTTCGCTCATCAATGCCCCATCGAGCACGATCTTCTGAAGGCTGTTGAGCGTCGCCGCGGATGAATACTTCAAATCAGGCAGCACGCCGCCGCCGCCCAGCGCCGCAATGCCGTGACAGACGGCGCAGTATTGCGCAAACAGATTCGCGCCCGCAGCAATCATTTCAGCCGACGCATTTAATTCAATCGGCTCAGGCAGCACGCGCGGTTTTGCGGCGATGGTTTCCAATTTCCCTTTGCCGTTCAGCGCGAACGCCAACAATCGTCCCGGCGCTGCTGGCAATCCCAGGCTGCCACCGGTCAGCGCAA
>JBDSAM010000029.1:0-8995 GCA_039922135.1 Blastocatellia bacterium | reverse complement strand
TACAGCTCCCGGTTCTGTACCGATTAGAAAATCACATCAAAATCCACCCGGAAGAACCGGCGGTAGTTGCCGAAGAATTGGCCAACTTGTGCATCGGCGATGTTGCGGCGCACGTCCAGTGGGTTGAAATGATTGGTCAGGTTAAAGCCGCTGACCCTGAACCGAAACGCGTATTTAGGATTGATCTGAAAGTCGCGCGAAATGCGGCTGTCGAACGAAAAGAATTTCGGGAAGCGCAAGCTATTCGCCTCGCCCACATAGTTCTGGTTTGCGTCCACTGCCGAATAGGGAAACCCATTGCGGTATTCGACGATTGGCGAATAACTCAGCTTCCACGGCAGATGGAACGTGCCCCACGCCAGAAAGCGATTCGGCAGGTCGGCGTCGAGCCGTGCGTACTGATCTGGGCGCACCACCGGGAATGGGAAATTGCCGATGTAGGTATTGAATTCGTTGATATTCCCGCGCGAACTGCTATGAACGTAGGAGAGAAACAGGTTCTGTTTCTCTTCGCCCCAGTTCGCGCGTCCGGTGAACTCCAACTGGCGGTAGCGCGATTTGCCGCCGCCGCCGATCACCATCGCGTCCTGCCCTTGCAAAAACTTTGGTTCAATCACCACTACGCCTTCCGAATTGCTGCTCAAATAATTGGCGCGCAGCTTGAAGCGGCGGGCGAAAACGTGCTCGACCTCGAAGTCCCACGTCGCGCTGTAGGGCGCGAAGTTACCGAGGTCCGATTTGCTGCGGACGAATGGATTGCTATTGCTTTCAGCCTTGTCAGTGATGTTGATGAAATGGCGCGGGCCATTGATGATCGCGCCGGTGATAGGATCGTAGGTGGTCATGACTTGTTCCGGGTAGCTGGTGAACGAGTAGACGCTCAACGGCACGCGATCATAAAAGAAGCCGTAGCCGCCGCGCAGCACAGTGTTCTGATTGTCGAATGGCGTCCAGGCAAAGCCAAAACGCGGTGCCCATCGGTAAGTACCCGTGATGCCTTGCCGTTCAAACCGAAGTCCCAGATCAAGCGATAGCTTCGACGTGACGTTCAGGTGATCCTGCCCGAAAAAGTGCGTCTCCAGATCAGTTCGATCGAAGAGCCTGCCGCCGGTAAATTCGATGCGGCGCAGCAGGCGATTCTGCGCGTCCACTATATTGACCGGGCGCGCGATGAATTCACCTTCATTGGTTGTGCGCGCAATGACACTGCCGAACTTCAGGTTGTGGGTGCCGGCCAGGTTATGAATCGGCTTCAGCGATAGCGTCTCAATCCATTCAGCGCGCGTCGCGTCACGGTTCTGTTGGGCGAAATAGTTGCCCAGATTGCCGGTCGGCGTCAGCGTCATGTCCGCATTGCCTTGCGCCCAAACCCTGGCATCAAAGCTTTTGACGGCGATCAAGCTTTCCAGCAGGTTTTCGCCAAGTGTCAGCCGGCTGATCAACGTCCCGGTGTAATCCTTGCCGCTGAAGTTGGGGGTGACGGGACGGCGATTGAAAAAGTCCAGACCAACGAACTCTTGTTTGCGCGGGGCCAAGTGGAACGTGCCGGTCAGCGTGTGCGTGGGCGATAAGATGTAATCAAGCTGCGTGAACGAATTGATGGACTCTTCGATAGTCTCTTTGTTGGGATACTCCAGCGTCTGGATTGCGCGTTTACTAATCGCGTACTCGGTGCCTTGTGAAATGAACAGGCGGTTTTTGATCAGCGGGCCGTTGAACACGACGCGCGGTGTGGCATCACGCAGACCCCGCAAGTGGCCGTTCAGGAAGCGGAACTCCGGGAGTGGGTCGTTCAATTCAAAGTTCCATTTATCGCCGCCACGCCGCGTCTCGACCGAAACGACGCCGGCCGTGAAGCGCCCGTACTGCGCCAAGTAAGGCGTCTTGAAGACATTGATGGACTCGACGCTGTCCACCGGTACGGTCATGCCGAATTGCCCCGTGGCCGGGTCGGTCACGTCGGCGTTATTGACTATAAAGGCGCTGCGGTTTTCGCCCGTGCCTGAGATTTTGATCTCGCCCTGCTGCGAACGCACGACGCCAGGAATCAATGGCAGCGCGTCTTTCACTTCGCGAGGTTTGTTGGCTAGTTCTTTCAACGTCGTGCGCTGCAACTCGGTCGAAGTCGAAGAGATTTGCTCCGGCGCGTTGTTACCCGCAGTGGCCGTGATGTTGACCTCTTCTTTGACTTCCAGCTTTTTGACCACCACGAACTTAATGTCCACTCCCTGTACGCTGGTCAGCGCCACGGCTGTCTGCATGCGGGGTTCAAATCCGTCTTTGGAAACATGAATGTCATAGGTCCCGGTTTGTAAACTGGCGATAGCCTCGCCCTTTTCGCCTGAGACGACCGTCAAGATGATGTTGTCTTTAATTTTGAATTGAACAGCGACGCCTGCGACTGGCTGTCCGGCTTCGTCCTGCGTCGTTACACGAATTTGATTGCGGTTCTGGTTCTGCTGCGCCGAAGCGTCAGCCGAAAACAGGAAGAGAAAACACAAAAATAGCGACGCCAAAGCGCCACGCAGAATAGCGGTTCCTTTCAATGAAAAATCCGAACTCCTTCTCATCATTCTTTTTTTACCTCTGTAACTTTCTCCGTGCGAAGGGTAGCGAAAGGCTACACGATCAACAGGGCTTTTTCTACTCCACTACTGCAAGAGGCGCGCATGCTCAGCGGCGAAACGGTCAACAGGCATTGAGCCGAAGTAAAAGACCAGACGGTATATGGTTATCTCGCCACTGCCACTGGATGCCGTCGCAAAAGGTTTAAACTTCAAATTGACGAATGAAGAGAAGTCTTTCATTTCGATCTCCGCCGTATTGACCTCCGCCGCGCGCCACAAAATACCGAAAGTGCTTTGATTGTCCACCGGCGCGGCCATCCATCCGCTGCCCGCGTTCAATACGCGCGTCTTCATCGCCGCAAAATCGAATGTGCCATCTGCCGCGACAAACTTGCGCGCTTTGTTCAGCGGGTCGCCAACGGCGATGGACGTCGCTGACCAGAAAGCCTGCTTGCCGTCCGCAACCTTCGGCGTGA
This sequence comes from Blastocatellia bacterium, assembly GCA_039922135.1. Classification (GTDB taxonomy): domain Bacteria; phylum Acidobacteriota; class Blastocatellia; order RBC074; family RBC074; genus RBC074. Next base: position 5,952 of record JBDSAM010000029.1, on the reverse strand, counting down.
TCTGATAATCCACCGTGAAAAACTCTTCGCCCGCTTTCAATGTGATAGTGCGCTGGATGCGCGCCCCTGCCGGATAAACGTCCGGCGCGTCATAAGCAAGCTTCAGAACGGCCTTAGCGCCCATTCCTGCGACGACTTCCGTCAGATAAGGCCGATTAAATGTGCCGTACATTCCGCGTTTGCGTCGCGCGTTGCGGGTTGGATCCATCGGGTCGAGTTCGATAAATTTGTCGCGCAGGGCCCCGACCGTGGTAAAGATGTTCTGGCCCGTGCGTTTGTTAATGAGCGCGAACGATCGCGCCCCGGCGCGCGGGCTGACGATCAAGCGGAGGAATTCATTCTCAATCACATAATCGTCGAAGCCATCGCGATCCACATCGTAAGCAAACGCCACGGCCTCGCCTTTACGCAGCGCAATCAGATTGACGCGGGCCGTTTCGATCAACTGTCCATCGCTCAACGTGACATTGAAGGGGTTAAGCGCGGACTTTGTCCCGGGTGCGAAGTTGTAGGTGAAAGTGCTTTGATTTTCCTCCTCCGGCGCGAGTTTGAGCGGTAGTCCATTGACCAGCATTGAATTGCGCGCAAGCGTGATTGGCTGGGATGTGTTGTTGACTAACCGGATGCCAAACTGCGCGCTTGTCGCGTTGGCATCACCGGGTGGAAGCAGCGGGGGGTGAATCTCTTGATTGGTGTCGGCGCGCAACGGCCAAGTGACCTGCGGAGAAACCCGCCACGAAAAGCGCAGAGCAATGCCAGCGGAAACTGATGGCGAAAAGTATTGCCGCGAACCGGCATCGAGCATCGCGCGCAAAATCACTTGATCGTCGGCGACGGCCTTTGCGCCGACAGGAATAGCAAAGTTGAATGTCTTCGTTGTCTGCGGCGCAAGGTCAATTTCCTGGCTGAACTGACTCGACCAGAAGCCGCGCGCTGCTGCCAACAGCAGCTTGCCGCGCACGGCTGCGGGCGTGCGGTTGGCGATTTCTACGGCAACTTGGTTGCTTTCGCCGACGATCAACCTCGTTGTTTTGACGTTCAGTTCCGGCAAGCCTTTTTCGTAAATGATCTCGACATCAAGCTCGTGTTGGCGGCGTCCTGCCAATTCGTCCTCGTCTTTTGAATTGGCACTCGGTTTTGGCCTGGCGAGTTTCAGCCTGATGATACCGGCTTGATCGGCGCTCCAGGTGGCGGGCGCGCCGTTGATCGTCACCGCGCCTTGCGGATTGTGGCGAAGATTGAGCGCGACATCGGCCACATCGGGCGCATAAAAGCGCAGCCGAATTTTTCCATTGCCCATCTCGTGCTTTACCAATTCCGCCGTCGCATACGTAATTTCTTCGCCCTGGCTGTTGTTGATGGGCAATCGCAGCGGCAGCATCAGGGCATCGCGCGCGCGCAAGGCAAATTCCGGAAGCTCAATCCTGCTGCTCGTTGCCGCCGGATCCGCGACGTTCAAGCTGACACGCATCGCCCGTTTATCGTCGAAGTTGGCCAGGCTGATGAAGCCGTAATGGCGGTTGCCATCGTCAGGGATCAACTGCGTGGAGATAAAGTCCGGCTCAATGCTTGCGCCCACAGAAGAAGGCAGTAGGCCTTTGTAACCATCCTTCACCACGCGCGCCTTGATTCGGCGGTTGATGCCGAGTCGCGACAGGCGGCTGACAAATTCAACGGCTGAATTCTGCACACTCGCAATAATCTCTTCGCGCTTTGTCTTACCCGGTTCGATAGGAACCGCGCGCCAAAAATCCTGCACGGTGATGACGCGCGAAGCCAGCGGTTCAGCCCTTAGTTCATTGAACGCCGCGCCCTGCGGCGCGTGGGGTGTGCAGACCAGCAGCCCGCCACCCTTCACAAACTCCACCAACTTCCGCTGCGCCTCGGTTGATAGCGTCAGCTTCCTCTCCCTGCGTCCTCCTGTCGCCCCGTCTCCTCGTCGCTCTTCATTCGCCGCCGTGATTTCCTCGCGCCCCGTGGCTTCGGTCTTTTTCAAGGCTTCGTCGTCGAAGGTTGGCAGCAGGATCGCTTTATGCCGTTTCAGATGTTCTAGCGGCTGAAATTCCAGATCCAGGTATTCGACCGAGATTTGATTGAGTTGGCAGAATTGCTGAATCTGAAGCTGCGCGCGAGAGATGCGCAGAATGTCTTCGCGCGTCAGGTTCGGCTGATCGAAGGAACTGATCGGATAAATCAAGCCGATGTCTGCGGCTTTGTGCGCGGCGGCCAGTTCGCGTCCCAGTCCAGCAATTAGCCTTCCGTTGCGATAAACAGCGGCGGCGCGGGGGCGCTCTTCGCGCGCGAGGTTCAAGGCCGATTCCCAGGTGTAGTAATGGTTCGTCCACGGCACTTCATAACCTGCCGGGTAGAGCGTGTCCTGCACCGGAAAATAGTTCAACCCGCGCAGCCCGTGGCCAATCATCACGCGAGACGAAAGCAGCGTGTTGGTAGGGTCGGCGGTTTTGGCGTAACTGTCGTCGCCCGTGCCGTACCAACCGGCTTGGTATTCAATCAGCATCGGCGGAAAGTGCGGCTGGGTTTTCAGTGTCTCGGTGTAGAACTCGAGTGTGGCAGTGTCTTCCCATCGCAGCATCGAATCTGTGCCGAAGTTGAAATACCACTGTCCCATAGCGCCGATGTTGTGCGGCGCTCCGGCGGCCGACACGCGCATATCCGTCGGGTTGATATAAAGCGGCACGGTTGCGCCCGCTTCGCGCAAGAAGGCGGCGAGCGAGTTCATGTAATTCCAAAAGAGCGGGCCGTTATAGTTCGCGCGATTGATGGCTTGATCGTCGTCCAGTTGAATGGCAATGACGTTGCCGCCTTGCGTCGCTTGGCGTTCTTTCAATACTTCGCGCATCACGTCGCCGAACCAGCGCCTCGTGTGGCGCATATGCGTTTCGTTCGCCATCCATTGTTTGCTGGCCTCTTCGGAGTTGGAGGAACTGATGCCCGATAGCGGCGGGTAATGCCCATCCAGCCTCGCCGCTTCGTTCATCTGGTATTCAGGCCGTGCGAGCAGCCAGTCGGGGTAGCCGCCGTTGCGCCATTCGTTCAGGATGACGGGGCCGGGCCGCACGATGACGGCGAAGCCCATCTCGGCGATCATCTCCATCAACCCTTTTAGGTCGCGGCGCGGGTTCGAGTGGCCGTCGAAATCCAGCTTGCCTTCTTCCGGCTCGTGCCAGTTCCACGTGATGTACAGATCAACCGTGTTGATTCCCATCTCCTTCAGCTTAACCAGCGACGCGGCCCATTCGTCGCGCGGGATGCGGTTGTAAAAGAACGCCGCGCTGTGTGCGAAAAACGGCTGGCCGTTGAGTTGAAATTGCGGGTAGCCGTTCACAACTTGCACGGGCTGTTTCGATGCAGCGGGCGATGAGTTGTTCTGTGCTTGTCCCCCAGCTATCTGGATGCCTGGTTTGATGCCAATGGCGACCAGAGCGAAGAGCGCGGCGAGTGAAAGGCGAAAAAGCAGGCTTGAGTTCAGCATAAGAGCGATGCGCGTCCGGAGCAAAACCGCTCACCGGACTTCACTTCAAATAGATCACGTTGATATTCCCGGCAAGTTCGCAGTGTTCGTAAACGATCTGATTGCCCAACGGCGACCAATCCGGGAAACGCATGACCACGCCCGGCTTGGCATTGTCGGTCAATCGTTTCATCGTTTGCGTCGAGCGCGAAACCCACCAGATATTCCAGACTCCATTGCGCGAGCCGGCGAAGGCGATTTTATCTCCATCCGGCGACCAACTATAAGGCCAATTGTCGCCACGACCGAAGGTCAATTGCGTTGGTGCGCCACCGCCGCTCGGCATGAGCATAATTTGCGTATCGTCGCCCTGCTTCATCTGAAAGGCCAGCCATCGGCTGTCAGGCGACCAGCAAGGGAAACCGGTGAAGCGGCGTTCAAACGTCAACTGTTCCGGTTTACCGCTTTCGGCGTTCATCACGCCGGGGTTGTAAAAACCACCAGGCGCGTAGGTGAACGCCACGCGCGTGCCGTCGGGCGATAGACGCGGGAGTTCGATGGCATTGGCATTGCTCAGGAATCGCTCTTTGCTCGTGTCCAGCATAAGAGATGAAATCGTTTGCTCCTCCTGACCAACGCTTTCAAACGCGATCCGCAAGCCATCGGGGAACCAGCTTGGTGCTAAGGCTGCCTGAGCATTAGCGGTCAATTGCGCCTGATTGCCGCCGTCGGCATCCATCAGCCAAAGTTGATAGCCAATACCCCGGCGCTCAGAAGTGAAGGCGATTCGCCTGCCATCAGGAGAAAAGGCCGTCAACCCATTGCGCGAATGGGTTTCGTTGGTGAGCGGGATGGGCACGCCTGCTGCCGAATCAGAACTGCGCGGGGCAAGCGGAACTGACCAGATATTGCTTTTCGCCGCCCAGGCGCTGTAGGCGATCTTTTTTCCATCGGCGGAGATGGTCGGGTTGCGGAAGACAGTTGCCCCCAGGTCAGCAACTTTGACCGGTTTGCCAAGCAGTGAGCCGGTCGCGGGATCAACGCGCAGTCTGAGCAGCATCATGCCCATCGTGAAATAGATGCTCTTGCCATCGTTATCCCATACCAGATCGGCTTTGTCGCCAGACCCGTTTGGGGTTATCTGTTTTGACTGCTCAGTAGCAAGCTCGACAGACCAGATTTGGTATGAAGCCAGGTTGGCATTCAAAAATGCTACGCGCTTGCCATCGGGCGACCAAGCCGGGCAGAGATGGCCGCCCGCAGGCTTGCCCGCTTGGGTAATCTGTTTCGGCGCGCCGCCCTCTGACGGAACAACCCAGAGCGTCGCGGAACTGGCATAAGGCTGAACCAGGTCGTGGAAGGATTCGGATTGAAACGCGATCATCTTCCCATCGCGCGACCACGCGGGGCGGCAACCGAATTCGGTCAATTGTCTGGGCGTGCCGCCAAGCGCTGGAATCAACCAGATGCCGCCGAGCCTGTCCGAATGATAAGCGATGGTTTTTCCATCGGGCGACCAAGCCGGTTCCCAGTTGTGATTGCCGTCGGATGTGATTTGGATTTCGCGGCCGCCCAGCGCCAGCGGTTTGGCATAAAGCTCGAACACGCCGCTTTGATCCGAGCTATAAGCGAGGGTATTGCCGTCGGGCGAAAATGTCGGATTGAGCGCCAAGCCGGGCGTAGTGGTGATCGGCGTGATCTCCAAAACCTCCGGCGTGGGTTGAAAAGCATCGGTAAAGTAAAACTGCCAAACAAAGAAGGCGGCGATGCAGGCAAAAGTGAGCGCGACGATAAGAAGAAGAACTTTATAAGAAGACAAGCGCGACAGTTTCGTCTGGTTGAAATTTGGTTCAGGCTCCGTAGCGACTTCTCCTGCAACTTCCCCCACAGCAGTAGCGACTTCTTCCTCTTTTGCGATGCCCGAATTATGCGCATTGGTCGCTTCGCCATTCCGCGCCGCGCCATTCGATATGCCGACCTCGGCGATGAAGCGATAGCCGCGCGAATGCACTGTCTGAATGTATCGTGCCGCCTTCGGATCATCGCCTAGCGTTTTGCGCAGCCTTCCGATCTCTCGCGTCAGAGCGTTCTCAGTCACAATCGCATCTTTCCAGACAGCGTCCAGCAATTCGCCTTTTTCCAGCAACCGCCCACGATTCTCGATCAAAAAGATCAGCAGGTCGAAAGCCTTCGGTTCAATCGGAACCTCGCTGCCCGATTTCAAAATCCTGGCAAAGTGAGGATCAACACGAACATCATCAAACACAAATACTGGCAGAAAGACAGGCAGAAATACCGGGGATTGATCGTTGGTCATAAATTCGTCACAAAATGCGGGAAGAAAATCAGCCTTTGGTCAGTACCTGGCTCCCGCTTTGGCGCTATGGTGTGTGAGTGCAACAGCCCGAACAGTTTTGGGAAACAAACATGCTTGAGTTGTCGCTGGAATAGAAAACCCCTTCATCAACCATAGAATGGAA
>JBDSAM010000028.1:0-10325 GCA_039922135.1 Blastocatellia bacterium | reverse complement strand
CGTTTTATTCCTCCATATCCCGTCAAGCATTGATGTTCTTCGCCGCGCATTGTGGAAGCGTTTCCGTGCGCGGCGCGTCAGGTTCGGCGGGAGCAAAGACCAATTTTTATTCACTCTCGCCGGATTGCCTTCCTATTTGCTAAGATCGCGCTTCCCGAATGCGCCTGCCATCAACCCTGCTCGCATGAGCAGGGCACGAAAGCAGAACGCGAACTTAGACAGGTGAAAACTTTCGGCCCTTGCTTCATCGTCTTCTCCCGCACTTGATAACGCGCAATGCAAAGGCGGATTCCTTCACATCGCCGCGATTTTTTTTTGCAGCGTTCCAAATGGCGGAGAACCCAAATGGCGGAGAACAATGAGCGAGAGATGGAATGATTTTGCCTGACAGACTCTTGAGACCCTTGAGATTAAGATGCCGCCTGCATCATCAAACGTCACACAATTACTAGTAGCCTGGAACGACGGCGACGCGGCGGCGCGCGACGAACTGATCCCGCTGGTCTACGCTGAATTGCACCGGCTGGCGCAGGCCTACCTGCGCCGCGAACGGCGCGGTCACACGCTGCAAAGCGCGGCGCTGGTGAACGAGGCTTTTCTGCGGCTGGTGGATCAGCGCGTGGAATGGCGCAACCGCGCTCATTTTTTTGGCATCGCCGCTCAGTTGATGCGCCGCATACTGGTGGATTACGCGCGCAGCCGGCAGAACGAAAAACATGGTGGCGATCATCTGCACCTGGAACTTGATGAAGCTCTGGACGAGGCCGCCGCGCGCGACACTGATCTGGTCGCGCTTGACGACGCGCTAAATAGCCTGGCCGCGCTCGACCCACAGCAGAGCCGCGTCATCGAATTGCGCTATTTCGGCGGGCTGACCATCGAAGAGACCGCTGAAGTGCTGGGCGTGTCCGACACGACGGTCGAACGCGAATGGCGTCTGGCGCGCGCCTGGCTGCTGCGCGAACTGAGCAAATGATGGAGACGGCGACGCAATTTGAATTCAAACCTGGGCTGATGATCGGCCATTACCGCGTCGAACGGCGGTTGGGCGCAGGTGGAATGGGAGTGGTTTATCTGGCCACGGACACGCAGTTAGGCCGGCCTGCCACACTCAAAATTCTGAAATCCGGATTGACGCAGGACGGCGCGCGAGTGCGCCGGTTCCGCCAAGAAGCGCGCGCAGCCTCGGCGCTCAACCATCCGAACATCCTCACCATTTACGAAATCGGCCAAACAGAAAAGACGGAGCAGAACGCTGGCGGAGTGCATTTCATCGTCGCTGAGTTTGTGGACGGACAGACGCTGACCGAGAAGGTCGGAAGCAGTACCTGGAGTGAGGACCAGAAGGGCTTGATGACTTTGGGCGCGGCGTTCGATCTGCTGATTCAAGTGGCCGCCGCGCTCTCAGCCGCCCACGAAGCGGGTATTGTCCACCGCGACATCAAACCTGAAAATCTGATGCTGCGGCGCGACGGGATCATCAAGGTGCTCGATTTCGGCTTGGCCAAATTGACTGAACACGCGCTGCGCCCGCCCGGAGATAGTTTTGCCTACGTGACGACGCAGCCGGGCGTGGTGATGGGAACGGTCAGCTATATGTCGCCGGAACAGGCGCGCGGGCTGAAGGTGGATGCGCGCAGCGACCTGTTCAGTCTGGGCGTGGTCATGTACCAGTTGCTGACGGGCTGCGCGCCATTCGATGGCGAGACGAGCGGCGACGTGCTGGCATCGCTGCTGCTGGCCGAACCGCAACCGCTGGCGCGCCATGATGCCCGGCTGCCCGCCGCCTTACAGCGGATCGTCAATCGCGCGCTGGCTAAGTCAGTTGCCGACCGGTATCAATCAGCCCGCGAGATGGGTGATGACCTGAAACAGTTGAAAGAAGAGTTGGAGTTCGCCGCGAAGTTGAAGGATCGCACTGGAAGCAAGGATGATGTCCTGACATTGTCGGTCGGGGCACGTTCTGCTGCCGCAGGGCAAAATGCCGCCGGGCAGGTTTCCGCTGATGACAGCGCCGCCCATCCTAATGCCGCTCTGGCTACCTTCGCCGCGCGCAAAATCACAGATCCCATTGCAACCGGCAAACGCGAAAATGGTTTTCTCAGGGCCCGCCACTATGCGGCGTTGCGCGGATGGCTGGCGCTTTATGGCAAACTGGCCGCGGTGTTCACAGCATTAACCGCGGTGGTGTTGCTGGCGTGGTGGGGGTGGGCACCGCGCGCCGGGACGATAGATAAAATCGCCGTGCTTCCTTTCGCCAATGAAGGGAAAGATCCCCTGATGGAATATTTGCCTGATGGCCTGACCGAAAGTTTGATTGATGGGTTGTCGAAATTGCCGGGGCTGACCGTCATGGCGCGTGCGACGATCTTGACCTACAAAGACCGCCCGGTTGATTCGCGCCAGATTGGTGACAAGCTGGATGTGCGCGCGGTTCTCACCGGCAGTGTGCGGCGCGAAGGCGAACGGCTAGTAATCCGAGCAGAATTGGTGGAAACAGCTACTGGCACGCAACTATGGGGCGCGCGATATGAGCGCGCGCTGGCCGAACTCCAGACGGTGCCCGGCGCAATCACGCGCGAGATCAGCGATGCCCTACGGCTGCGCTTAAGCAGCGATGCCAGGCAACAGATCGCCGGACAGCGGGCGGAAAACAGCGAGGCTTATCACCTCTATCTGCGCGGTCGTTATCTCTACAATCAGGGGACGCAAGCAAGCCAGCAGCAGGCACTCGATCACTACCAGCGGGCCATTGAGCAGGACGCGCGTTATGCCCCAGCCCACGCTGGCATCGCGCATGTCTACGCCGTCTTCTCCAGCCAATATCTGCCACCCAGCGAGGCCATTCCCAAAGCGCGGCAGGCCGCCCAAAAGGCGCTCGATTTGGACGAGAAGCTCCCCGAAGCCCATTACGCCATAGCGCTGGTCAAATGGTGGGGTGACTGGGACTGGGCCGCGGCTGAACGCGAACTCAAACGAGCTATCGAACTCAACCCCAACTTCATTGATGCGCATGTCAGCTATGCCAACCTCATCACGCAACAAGGACGCTTTGACGAGGCCCTGCGCGCCTCCCATCGGGCGGACGAGTTGAATCCGCTTGGCACGTTGAACACTTACACGGATGATCGAGTCTTCTACTATTCGCGGCAGTACGACCGGGCAATTGCGCGCGGCCAAAAGCGGCTGGAATCAAATCCCGATCACGTGGCGCTGCGCCTCTTCCTGGGATTGGCGCTAAGCCAAAAAGGGCTGCATCAGGAAGCGATTCGGGAAATGCGCCAAGTCGTCGCTTTGAGTTCGACCCACAGCCATCTCGCTTGGCTGGCCTATGTCCTGGCGCGTGGCGGTCAGCAAGGCGAGGCGCTGAAGACCCTGCGAGAACTGGAAGAGCTAGCGCCACGCGAACGAATCTCGCCAATTTATGTAGCCCGCATCTACGTCGGGTTGAGCAATCAAGAGAAAGCCTTCGCCTGGCTACAGAAAGCTTATGAAGAGCGATCCGACCATCTGCTCAGTTTGAAAATTGACCCGATCTATGACCCTCTGCGCGCCGATCCGCGATTCGCTGAATTGGCGCGAGGCATCGGGCTTGTAAACTAGATTGAGTGGCTTGAGATCCGACAAACTTTAGTTTGTTGAGATTTCAACCAGTCGCCTTTAGTACGACGCTTCCGACAAACTGAAGTTTGTCGGACATTGCTTAATCGAACCTTATTGGGCTAACAGCCGGCTTTGCATCAGCGCTAGGTGAACGCACAAACAGATCACTAATGACGGCAGAACGCTGGCAACGAGTGAAGGCACTGTTTCACGCGGCGAATGAGCTCGCGGTGGCGGAGCGCGCCGCCTTTCTGGATGAGACTTGCGTAGGCGATGCGGCGATGCGGGATGAAGTAGAGGCGCTGCTGGCCACTGACGAACAAGCCGGCGACTTTCTGAAACGCCCGCTGATTTCGGGCGGGCTGCGCCAATTCGAAAAGCTGGCGGTTGAACAGCAAGAGTTGCATGCAGGACAGCAGATTGGCCATTACCGGATCGAACGGCGGTTGGGCGCAGGGGGAATGGGCGTGGTCTATCTGGCCACCGACGCGCAATTGGGACGGCTTGTTGCCCTGAAGATGCTGCAGGCCGATGTGACAAGGGATGCCGCGCGCGTCCGCCGGTTTCAGCAGGAAGCGCGCGCCGCCTCTGCGCTCAACCATCCGAACATTCTGACAATCTATAAAGTCGGACAGGCCGAAGAAGTGGGAGGCGCACACTACATCGCCGCAGAGTTCGTGGACGGGCGCACCCTTCGCGAAGAATGCCAACGAGAGAGCCAGAAGGGAGGAATGCCATTGGGTGTGGCGCTTGAGCTGCTGATTCAGGTCGCGGGCGCGCTGGCTGCCGCGCACGAAGCCGGGATCGTTCACCGCGACATCAAGCCCGAAAACATAATGCTGCGGCGCGACGGGATCGTTAAAGTGCTGGATTTCGGGTTGGCCAAACTGACTGAACAGGCACTGCGCCCCGGCGTTGGATTTCACGCGCGCGTGACAACTCAACCTGGCGTGGTGATGGGAACGGTCAGTTATATGTCGCCGGAACAAGCGCGCGGATTGGACGTGGACAGGCGCAGTGATTTGTTCAGCCTGGGCGTGGTGATGTACGAACTGCTGACCGGCCATACACCGTTCCAGGGAGAAACGACTGCTGATGTATTGGCCGCGCTGATCAGCGGCGAACCGCGTCCATTGATTCGTTATGCGGCGGATCTGCCTGCTGCCTTACAACAGATCGTTGCTCGCGCATTGGCCAAAACGGTTGAGGATCGGTATCAAACGGCGCGCGAAATCAGCAACGACTTGAAGAAGTTGAAAGAGGATTTGGAATTCGCGGCCCGACTGAATGGCCGCGCCGGGAGCAAGGACGATATTCTGACAATGGCTGTCGGCGCACGGGCGAATGCTGCCGAACAGATTACCTTCGCCACCCGCCAGGTTGACCAGTTGATAGGGCCGGGCGCAGCAGCGGCACGCGCCACGCTGGAAAAGCGCCGCGTGAACACACTGGCGACATCGCGCTTCGCTGCCTTGCGCGGCTGGTTCGGCCGTTACCGCAAAACGGTCGCGATGGTCGCGCTGGCATTCGCCGTTCTGGCAGTGGTTTATGGGCGGCAGGTCTTTGTACCGCGCGGCAATGCGATTGATTCGGTCGCCGTCATGCCTTTCGTCAACGTTGGCAACGATCCGCAGATGGAATATCTGCCCGACGGCATCACTGAAAGCTTGATCAACAGTTTGACGAAATTGCCATCTCTGCGCGTAACGTCGCGAGAGGCGGCTTTCGTATACAAAGGGCGCGATGTAGACCCGCGTCAGTTGGGCGAGGCATTCAAGGTGCGCGCGGTGATCACAGGTCGCGTTCAGCGCCAAGGCGATGGATTGGTCATACGTGTCGAATTGGCGGACGCAACCAGCGGCGCGCATCTTTGGGGCGACATGTATCAGCACCCGTTCACTGATTTGGTAGTGATGCAGGAAGAGATTGCGCGTGAAATCGCCGATGCACTGAGGCTGCGCTTGAGCGGTAATGACCAGCGCCAGCTCGCCAAACGCTACACGCAAAACACCGAAGCCTACCAGCTATACTTTAAGGGGCTTTATCAGTGGAACAAACGCAGTGCTGACGGCCTGCTTAAGAGCAGGGAGTTTTTCCTTCAGGCTATAGAGAAAGACCCTGGCTTTGCGCTCGCCCACGTCGGGCTGGCCGACGCTTATTCCACGCTCGGTTCGTATCACATCCGGCCGCCGCGCGAAGTGCTGCCATTGGCGCGACAATCAGCCGAACATGCTCTCTCCATTGACGGTCAAATGGCCGAGGCCCATGCCTCACTGGGCAAGATTCTGACAGATTATTATTGGGAATATTCACGAGCGGAAAGCGAACTGCGGCGAGCCCTGGAATTAGACCCCAACTATGCGAACGCGCGCCGCTGGTATGCCGTTCTGCTGGCAAGCCTGGGACGCTTTGACGAAGCCGTCAGCGAAGCTCGCCTCGCCGTGAACCTTGATTTGTCGCCCGTCGCCAGCACTGAGCTTGGCAATGTGCTCTACCGCGCGCGCCGTTACGACGAAGCGATTGCCGTCTTGCGCAAAACCCTCGACGTTGAGCCGAATTTCGTCAGCGCGCGTGCCTATCTGGCACTCTGTTATTCAATGCAGCAGAGGCACGGAGAAGCGTTGGCAGAATCCCAGCAAGCGCTGGCGGCGGCGCCAAACAATCCGGACTTCGTTGGGCTAGCCGGCCGCGCCCAGGCCCGCGCGGGACAGCGCGAGCAGGCACGCCGGTATCTGAAAGAACTGGGTGCGCTGGCTAAGCGCGGATATGTTTCCCCGTCCCCCTTCTCCGGCATTTATGCTGCATTGGGCGAAAAAGATGCCGCCTTTGAGTGGCTGGAAAAATGCTACGTTGAACGCGCCGCCACCATCCGCGCGCTGAAGACCGATCCGTTGTGTGATTCGTTGCGCCAGGATCCCCGCTTCGACGCTCTGCTGCTGCGCGCAGGCTTCACCCCATAAGCACGCATTTCAAATCCCTGAACTTTAGACTGTAAGAAAAAGGATAGTGAGTCAGGTAATTAGCCACTGCCTATTCACAACGCAACGCAATCATCGGATCAACCTTCGTCGCTCGCCACGCCGGAATGAAGCAAGCCAGCAACGCCGTCAGCGTCAGCAACAGAGAAATTGCCGTCAAGGTCAGGGGGTCGGTCGCGCTGACGCCAAACAGCATGTTTGACATCAATCGCGTCAATCCAATCGCGGCGATCAATCCTATCGCCACGCCGATCAAAGTCAGCTTCATTCCCTGCCCGATGACCATTCGCAGCACATCGCCGGCTTGCGCGCCGAGAGCCATCCGAATGCCAAGTTCGTTCGTCCGCTGGCTGACGGCATAGGCCATCAGGCCGTAGATCCCTACGCCTGCGAGCAGCAGCGCCAGGACGGAGAAGATGCCGAGCAACTGCATCATGAAACGCTGCCCGCCCAATGACCGATCCAGCAGCCATTCCATCGTCCGCACTTTCCAGACAGGCTGATCTTGATCCACCGACCAGATTGCGCCGCGCACCGCATTTGAAAAACTCATCGCATCGCCTGAAGTCCGCACCACCAGCGAAGCAAAGATGTCCGGACGCTGGGAATAGGCCAGATAGAGTTGCGGCAATTCCGACTCATCCAAACTGAAGTGTTTAATGTCGCCGACCACGCCGATGACGGAAGCATTGAGGTCGGGGTTGAGCAAATGCACCTGCTTGCCGATGGGGTCTTCATTCGGCCAGAAGCGGCGCGCCATCGTTTGATTGATCACAATTGAAGGGGGAGAGTCGGGCTGATCCTGCGCCGCAAAGACACGGCCTTTCAGCAGCGGAATGCGCATTGTGCGGAAGTAATTGGCATCTGTGCGGTTGACTTGCGCGCGCGGTTCCTGGCCTTCGGAAGGCGTGGCGCGATCCGGCAAAACGAATCCGACTACGCCAATCCCCGCGCCGTGCGGCACTGACATCACCAGCGCGGCGGATTCCACGCCGGGCAGCGATTGAATGCGCGCCACGACCTGTTCATGAAATTGCTGCTGCTGTTTCGGCTCAGGATATTTGTTGCGAGGAACGCGATATTCCAGTGTCAGCAGGTTCTTCGGATCAAAGCCCGGATCAACGCGAAGGGTATTGACGAAGCTTCTGACCATCAACCCCGCGCCCGTCAGCAAAACAATCGCAAGCGCGACCTGACTGACAACCAGCGCGCTGCGCAGGCGGCTACGCCCTAAATTCGCGCCTGCCGACCTGCCGCCTTCTTTCAAGGCTTCATTCAGGTCAGGGCGCGAAAAGCGCAACGCAGGCAGCAAGCCGAACAGCACGCCGGTCAGCACCGTCACGCCGAAGGTAAAGCCGAAAACCGCCGGATCGAGTTTGACGTTGACGCCGAACGGCAGATTGACGCCGCTGCTGGCCGCCAGCGCGTCCATTCCCCAAAGGCCAATCAGCACACCAATCACGCCACCGGCCAGCGAAAGCATCAGCGATTCGGTCAGCAGTTGCCGCGCCAATCGAAATCGGCTTGCGCCCAGCGCGGCGCGCAAAGCTAATTCTCTGGACCGCCCGACCACACGGCTCAACATCAGGTTCGCCACGTTCGCACAGGCAATCAGCAGCACAAATCCAACCGCGCCCAGCAACACCAGCAACAGCGGCTGCAACCGCTCGACCGCCATCGTCTGCAAATTGACCAGCGTGACACCGCGATCTTTGTTGGTCTCCGGGTACTGTGCGCTGAGTCGCGCGGCAATCGTCTCCATCTCTGTCCGCGCCTGCGGTTCCGTCACGCCGGGTTTCAACCGCCCGATGACTTCAATTGGCGCGGCCTTCCGGTCAAGCGAAAACCCCGGGTGATACTGCATCGGCATCCATATATCAATGTCGGAGTAAGGAAAGCGGAACCCTTCCGGCATGATTCCGACAACAGTAAAAAGCTGGCCATTGAGCGTCAGCGTCTGCCCAATCAAGCCCGGATCAGCGCCAAAGCGGTCACGCCAGACGATCTGATTGATGATGGCGACACGTTCCGCGCCCGCTTCATCTTCGCCGGGCAGAAACGCTCGCCCCAGCGCCGGTTCAACGCCGAGTGTTTTGAAAAAGTCGGCTGAAACAAATCCGCCTATCACCCGCCCCGGCTCCGCGCGCCCTGTCAAATTGACGCTTTGCGGCGTTACCGCCGAAAGGTGCGCGAACGAATGGTTCTGCGCTCGCCAATCAAGCAGGTCGGGATAAGTGACCGGGTTCCGCGCATCACGGCTCGTTCGCGAGTAGACCATGAGAAGTTGCTCCGGCTGCTTGTAAGGCAGCGGACGCAACAACGCGGCATTGACGACACTGAAAATCGCCGTGTTCGCGCCAATGCCCAGCGCCAGCGTGATGATTGCCACCAAGGTGAATCCTGGGTTCTTGAATAACATCCGCGCGCCGTAGCGCAGGTCTTGCCAGAACGTGTTCATTCGGTCTTCTCCGTTCGTTTCCAGATATAAGGCCAGAGATCGCCAGATGCGGCGATTGTCTCTGATGATCCCCGTTGGGTAACCAAGTATCGTGCCAGCTTTATCTAACCGCTAAGTTTTTCCCTAACCTCCTGAATGCTTTGATTTGAGATGAAGCTGAGATCAGAGAAGGCAATGGCCTTGTCCGCTTCTGGGATCGCGCTTTCCCAAAATTGAGGTAGGGATGAAAGCAGTTTGGCAAACCACCAGCGGCGGGCAATCTGATTGAGCAGATGGTGAAGCGCGTTTATACTGCGCGCCGCTCCGCCAACATCTGGCACAGCATAAATTACGGAACTGGGAGCGTAAGCGACCTGAGTTTCGGTAACTGGGCGACTGACTAAGGCTCAGGTCGCTTACGCTCCCCGTTCCGTACCGAAGAAACGCGCCGCCAAAGGGAAACATGCCTGACGATTTCAACTACGACGTATTCCTGAGTCACAGTGTGAAGGACAAGCCAATCGTTCGCAACGTTGCGGAACGGTTGCGGGCTGACGGGCTGCGCGTAGTCAGGTAAAGTAAGTTTGTCGCTCGCCCTTTGGCAGGCGACCACTGGAAATAGACAATGCCGGGGATGCCTGCGAAACTATCGGCGTAAAATTCGAGATCATTGGGAAAATTGAGGCCATCGAAACAATCGCCGTAGGAACCAGCATTCGTGATCTGGCTTATTTACAGAAGACCTACGGCCCAGGACGGTGGAGAAAA
Source organism: Blastocatellia bacterium (assembly GCA_039922135.1). Lineage (GTDB taxonomy): Bacteria > Acidobacteriota > Blastocatellia > RBC074 > RBC074 > RBC074. Next base: position 539 of record JBDSAM010000028.1, on the reverse strand, counting down.
CTGAAAGGCGTCGCCCAAGTCAAACTTCCCAATGGCAGAATCCGGCGTGCTGAAATTCATTGGTATGAAGCCCACGGCATAGGCCGCAAAGATGTGAAAATCAAATCTTACTTGGATTGAATTATGCGCAAATCACAAAAACGTTTAGCCGTCTGTCTTGATAATACCGATTACCAGGCGTCGTTAATTCCAGGCAAGCTTTATGAAGTGCTGCCCGATGCGGACGCGGCCAAAGACGATTTTATCCGCGTGATAGACGAAAGCGGAGAGGATTACCTCTATCACCAGAGTCTTTTCATCCTGGTCGAGCTTCCCGTCAAAGTCCGGCAAGCACTGAAAGCCATCTCGCGCCCGAACGCGCCCGCCGCCGTGCGTACGTAACTACAACAACTAATCGTCAATGCAAATCAGGCATTCAGAGAAGCCCAGCCCTAAATGTGAAACATGGCCGATCAATTCAACTACGACGTATTTCTGAGCCACAGCACGAAGGACAAAGCAATCGTTCGCGACGTTGCGGAACGGCTGCGAAAGGATGG
>JBDSAM010000027.1:0-9599 GCA_039922135.1 Blastocatellia bacterium | reverse complement strand
CGTTCGTTGAACGCGGCGCGCAATTCATCAGGATCGAAATGCCAGACTGATGAAGCTTCATTCGGCGCATGCAAGGTCACGTACCGCATGACCGAATCTGACAGGATCGCGTCCGGGCCGTAGTTTTCGTAATACGGTTCAAAGACTATTACTTCATCGTCCGGATTCATAACGGCAAGCATCGTGGCGATCATCGCTTCGGTTGAACCGCAGGTGACGACGATTTCGCGGTCGGGATCAACGTCCAGGCCCAGATGCCATTTGGTTTTGGCGGCAATGGCGTCGCGAAACCGTTTCGCGCCCCAGGTCACGGCGGATTGATTGATGTCGGCTTCGATGGCATCACAAGCCGCGCGTTTGATGTCGGTGGGTGCGGGAAAATCCGGAAAACCCTGCGAGAGATTAATCGCGCCGTGTAGATTTGCCTGACGCGTCATTTCGCGAATGACTGATTCAGTGAAGCTGGACGCTTTGCGCGAGATGCGATTCAGCATAAGGGTGGTTGGTGGTCGGTACGGAACCGGGAGCGGTAGCGGTAGCGACCGGGTAATGCCCGACACCTCACATAAACTTGAACTACAAACCCAGTCGCTACCGCTCCCGGTTCCGTATCAAGTCTTTCTTAGCCATAGATGCGGCTGACGACTTTATTGCCCGCGCCGCGTTTGACTGTGCGTTTGACGAACTGTTCCACGTCCGGGCGGAACAGCCATTCGTTCCCGTCCTGTTCAATTGCTCGCAGCGAACCTTGCGCAATGGCGAGTTTGAGCGTCATCACCGGCACGCCAAATTCGCGCTCAACGGCGTTGTAGCTCATCAAATCTTTGCTGTCATAAACACTCATCTAAAAGTCTCCTTGGAGTTTTGAGGAAGGCATAAACGAAGGCGTGAATATAGAGAGGCCAGGGCTGAGTGTCAAAAATGTGGCTTTTGAGCACTGGCTCAGTTTGACGGTTTGTGAGGGTGGTAAAAAGGCAGGCGTTCCGCGATCAATCTTATTGCTCGGACAAATGGATAAAGAAACATCAAGGCATGTGGCAAAGGCCAGAAATCCCAATCAATGACCGTTGGTGTGAAGATCAGGCGTAGCAGGTGACGAAATCGGTCCGCTGGCCGAGGCTGAAGTTTCAGGAAATAACGATGCAGATCGAATTTGCCCACTGGACTGCCAAGCGGCTGAGCAAGTATGCGGCCGATGCTGGCGGCAAGCGCGCAAGAATCGGCGTCCGCGCGTACAAACCGTTCGACCGTTGGTGGAATGCGAGCGCAGAACAGATCAAGCGCAAGCAACAGGCCGTGTGACAATACCCGCTCACATCGCAACGCGCGCGCTTGGGCCAGAGCCAGGTCCCAATCAAGCTGCGGATTAAGATTGATCAATCCGGCCACGTCAGCGATCCACCCCAAACACTCCCAGCAATGCCGCGATCCGTGCGCGCACAAATAGAGCAACAAGTCTTCCAGTCTGAGCGTCGCAATCTGTTTGCCACCGGGCAGAACCATCATTTGATTTTTGCTGATGTGCGCCATATCCAGATTGAACGGCAAGATGCTTGACGACAAATGCCATTGAAGATCAATCAACGTACCGTTGCGAGCACTGCTGAAGTAGAACTCTCGCTCAATCGCGACAAACACAGGATCACTCAATACTGACAAATCCATCCGTGGCTGATAGCCGATGGATGCCAGCAACTCACCGACCTGTACCAGATCGCGCTGATCAACCAGGATGTCCAAATCAGTAAACTCTCTCCAGGCCAGATCGCCGTATGCCAACATTGCCAGCGTTGGCCCTTTGAATGGGATGGCTGAAATGCCATCGGCTTTGAGCATCTCAATAATTCGCCACAGTTCTCCGGTCAGGATGAGATTGCGTCTGAGATTGTTTTGAAAAGAATGATGAAGTGATTCGCGCAAATGCGAAGGGACGGCATCTGAATCGAACTGCTGAAGAAACCACCACAACTGAGGCACAACACCGTGATAGCTTGCCTCGTCGGCCGCAGTTGTCCAGTCAATTGAGGCATTAATAACTGCTGGCATAATGTCTGGCACAATATCTGAATGCCTTCCACTGACCGCCGAGCGCACAGCGCAAATCAGGAAGGCTCGCTCAGGAGACAAATTTTCGATACGCAAGCTGCTCATTTGTCTACGCCCCTGACCTGGGCGATCCAGGATTCAGCGTATAACCCGCTGAGCGCAAGCAAATCGCCGTGTGTTCCCGATTCAATGATTTGTCCTTCGTTCATGACGTGAATCCGGTCGGCCTGCATCGCGGTTGTAAAACGATGCGTAATGATAATCACAGTACGGCCCGACATTGCCCCGCGAAACCGCCGCAGCCAATCCGCTTCCGCCCACGAATCCATGGCGCTGGTCGGTTCGTCCAGCAAAACGATGGGAGCCGGCCGGGCAAATGCGCGCGCCAGCGCCAGCCGCTGCCATTCGCCTCCGCTTAATTCCGTGCCGTCCGAAAACCATTTGCCCAGCATGGTGTCGTATCCATCGGGCAGCCGATGGATGATTTCAGCCGCGCCCGCGTCTTCAGCCGCAGCGCGAATTTGCTCGCTCGCAGCTCCCTCAACACCCGAACCCAGCGGATTCATCTGCTGGATTTGTCCCAGACCAATGTTTTCAGCGACGGTGGTGTTGTAATGAACCGGTTGCTGAAACAACACCGTAATAGCCCGGCGCAGCGACGCCAGCGACATCTGCCGCAAATCAACGCCGTCCATCGTAATGGTTCCGGCATCAGGGTCATACAACCGGCAAAGCAATTTGATCAGTGTCGTTTTCCCTGCTCCGTTCAATCCAACAATCGCCGTGATCTGTCCGGCGGGAATGGTCAGATTGAAATTATCCAGCGCGGCGCGTTCGCTGCCCGGATAGCAGAAGCTGACTTGATCGAATTCAATTCCACACACTAATTCCACGGGCGCGGGCAATGGATCTTCCGGCTCAATCACCTTCGGTTGTAAATCCAGAAACTCGAACAGATCACCCAGAAAAAGCGCGTTCGAATAACACCCGCTGAAATTACCAACCAGCGACCGCAACAATTGCTGGCCCTGATTGAACGCCTGATAAAACAACGCCAGCGTGCCCAGCGTGGCCGCGCCCTGCAAGGCTTGCCATCCCATCCATCCCAGCGTTGCGCCCGTAATCGCCAGCGCGAATAACCCGGCCAGGAATTCCAAAACGACTTCGCGTTTGACCAATGCCAACTGCCCATCGCGCAAGCGCGCGCGCAATTGACCGTAAGCGTTTCGGAAATGCTCGCTCAATCCAAACAGCCTGACTTCGGCTGCGGTTTCGGTCGCCGTCAACACCCAATCGTAATACCAGGTTCTGCGTTCCGCTTCGGTGATGGATCGCTGCCAGTTGTACCGGCGCATGATGTTCACCATCACGCCAATCGCCAGTGGAACGGTCGCCGCCAGCAGCGACAACGGCAGCCACCAGCCATACGGCAACAGCACGACCAACAGCGCCAGCAACGTGACCGCCCCTTGTAACAATCCGCCCAGGTTTTCCAGCAGTTCAATCGGGCGATAGCTGGCATCGGAACGCGCGCGGTGTAGATGGTCGTGATATTCCGGCATCTCGTAAAACGCAAAATCCACTTCGGCGGACTTGCGCTGAATCAACGCGCTGATGTGATCTTTCAATAAGTTTGATTGCGCCGTGCGAACGTAGTTGCCGATGCGATGGAACAGTTCAATCAACAACATCGCCGCGCCAGCCAGCGCCGCGTATAACAGAATCGCGCGCAAACGCGCAGGCCCACCCGGCACACGCGAAGCTTCGACGAAGCTGTCCACCAATCCCTTGGTGCACCAGACCAGAACCGCAGGCAGCATGCCCTGTCCGATCAACAGAGCAACCCAGCCCACCGTCCACAGCCTGGCCGCTTGCCAGACCAATGCCAGCGTGCGCGGCAAATAGAGCAACGAATTAAAAAGACGTTGAAGAAGAAGTTTCAGGCGAGAGATCACGGAGTCAATCACTGTATTGGTTGGCCAGTTTGGCGATGTGCGTTAATGCCGCGCGCCAATCCTGGAAGCGGTGCGGGTATTGTTCGGCGGTCAGGCGGGCAATTTCGCCATGCGTTTTTTCGCCGCTCATCTGGCTGAGAATGAATTGATCCAGCAAGCCGTCTTCATTCAAACGCGGCACATAATTGTCCGCTTGTTTGCGCAACTGTTTGGGCGAAAGCGCAGCACCGAAAAAGGTGGACTGTTTGAAGTTTGCTTTGATCGCACCAGCGCCATCACCTGCTTTGACCAGCGTATTCCAACTCCAGAGGTAATCGTCACCAACCAAATCAGCCTTGATTTGAATCTTCACGTCATCGCCAATCTTCAGATCAACGGGTTCCAGGAACGGGAAGAAGGAACTGCTATATACCGTCGCGCTACCACCGGGCGCATTGCTGAAACCGACACCGGGAACCAGCACCGTATCAAACCAAACCAGCAACCCGTGAGCCTCACCTGCCTGCGCGGCTTGCCAGTTCATGTCGGCACTGACGTTGGTCTCCGTCAGGGTTGTATAGTCAAGCCGCGCCCACGACTGCGGTTCGGTCAAAAGTTGTTCGGGCGTGACGCGGCCTTTGCCCCAAGTATTGAGTACCAGCTTACGCGCCACCTGCATGTTGAATCCGTGGTTATGCTGCTCCCACGGTGCAGTGAAAGGATGATGCAACTCTGGCGCTGAAACGACCGCCGCCCACATCGTGTCCTGCTGCGGAATCAGCACGCCGCCGGGAGCCAGAAAGCGTAGGCGCGCATCGGCAATCGAAGCGAAATGATGGCCTAAAAACGGCAGGACGCCGCGCAGGTCTGAAACGATCACGTCCGCGCGTTCAGGCAGTTCTATCTTGGTCGAAAGTTCTTGGATGAACTCAATCCGGTCGGCATAGCTATTGGCGGCGGCGATTTCGCGCGCGACCTGAATGGCGTCGCTTGTCTCAATCGCGTAAACGCGCCGCGCTCCCAATTGACAGGCCAGGAGCGCGCAAATGCCTGTGCCCGTTCCAATATCCAGAACCACCGACCCAGGGTTGACGGATTGCCGCAGCGCCTCGACATAAGCATTCATACGAATGCTGTCGGCGATCATTTGACCGTAACCGGAAACGCTATACATAGTGTTGATAATTCTTCAGTAAACTCAGAAAAACCAAGTAACGATGCTGTACCGTGTGCCGTGGATTACAGGTTTCACTTCGTGGGTAACATCGGATAGGAAAGCAATTAAAAGTCCAGCTTCACCGATCAACGGCAAACCACACTTTTCCCAAAGCGGGTCTTTCAGCAGACCATAAAACGTCAATCGCCCACCGCCGTATGAATCTCGTTGTGCTGTATCACTTTCATCATTCAGAAAGATGACCACTGAGACCTTGCGCTGCTTAAAATAATCCTCTGCCTCATCATCATCAGTGCTGTCTTGATGCGGCGTGTAAAAGCAACCTTCGCGATAAACCAAAAACTGCGGCTTCTCAAAGCCCCTCAGTGTTACTCCGAAATGACGCTCCATCTCTGGCTGCACCTCTCGCAAACGAGCATCAAGCAGCAATTTCGACTCCGGCGAAACCTTTACCTTGCTAACGCGCCGCACAGTCTCATCAACCACATCCTCTCGCCCAGCACGAACTGTCGCAGGAAAATCAACGGCAGATTCCATTTCAACACGGAACGACTCACACAACTCAGTGTCGAGAAAATTAATGATCGCAACCAGGCCGAGTTGAGTAAAAAAACCAGCATCCGGCATGTTATTTTCTGTCGCCCATAGTTCCATCAATTCTGCGGAAATCGGAGAGAATGGTTTTGCACAATTCCGGCAGCCGCGCAAAATCAGTGTGAGGAGTTACTCGGCGTAACGGCACTTGCTTGACCAATCGCCCCAGCAACTCAAATTCCCGGGCACGCATCGCCTGATCCAACAGATAGTTTGTATAGGTATTTTCTATCAGACTCATCAGGCCAGTCTGAGCAGAAGGTGTTTCTACAAACGGTGCTGATGGATAATCACAACGCTCACTCAAAATGTAGATGGCCGCCAATGGCAGAGGTTCCGATTGGAAACGGCAACCATTACGATTTAATGGCAACCCGCGTTTCTCCCAGTTTGGTGTCAGTAGTGGCAGAGCATCTGCCGCACCGAATAATGATTGGACAGAAGAAGGCCATAAACGGATGAGCGGATAACCGGGGTTCACCAAGAGGTTTTCTCCTTCCGATGTCAACGCAACTACATCTTCAGATAAAACATGGTAACCCAATTGTGCAAAGGCGGCAGCAGTCGTTGATTTTCCGGCACCCGCTGGGCCGAGTATAGCTAGTGCCTGACCATCAATTGCTATGGCACTCGCGTGTAAGCAGGTTACCCCTCGCAAACGCAAGATAAAACCAAGCACAGGCCCTAAGAAGTAGGTGGCCGTGTCTTCCAACGTCAGTGACCCAGGCCACGTTGCCCAGACCTGCGTGCCCTGCCGGTTTAGAATGAACTCGGTACCGTCCGCGTATAGCATCCGGAAGTACTGCCCCTGCGCAAGCTGCCATACACGCAACAGACAATCACCATTCTCTTTGCGCGTAGGGTGAATATACTCTTCCTGCGCCGTTGCCATTGCTTCAGACCGCCAGATAGGTAAGCTCCCTAAGCAAACCTGCATATCCATCACTGGCGAAGACGAAAGGGCCGACAATCCATGAATTTCCTGGTTAGACTGGATGTTTAGACCATAAACGGCATATCGAATCGGCATAACGTGTAAAGGCAGTAATCTCCTCTTCTACCATCGCATTTTGCAGTCTATCTTTTCAGTGCGTTTTTGTTTGGGAGGGATTATCTTGCGCCATGCCCGGGTTAGGGCCGTTAAGAGTCAGTTGTTCAACTGTGCCGTAAACCGAAAATTGCGGGCTGCGATATGCTTTTCTTTGTATTCGGTTTTGTTGTTGCGAGTTTGTCATAAAGTTTTTCTCCTAGTTCGAATTAAAGTCACCAAGCTTGAAGTTCTGCAACCACATATTCAGGCCCAAAGGCCGGATGTTCAGCCATAACTGGTTTACATCCTGTTCACCAACAAGTTTTGGAATAGCCCTGCGATCAACAAATTTCTCCAGCATTGGCGTGGGTGAAAAATTATCTACCCATTCGTTGCCTTTTTGCTGAAGTAATTCGTAAACGGCATTTCCTGCCAACGGAGACTTCTTGCGATACCGAATCTCGTCTGGCAACCAACCTTGCATAGACACGCGAAATAACTCTTTGTTGACGCACCAGGGAATTGGCGGTATCGCCAGCAAATATTCAACCAACCGCGGATCGAAAAGCGGATGCCGCCCTTCAATCGGCACACGGGTCATTCCCGGATCCCATTTTTCAAAATAGGATGCCCAATAACCGTTATTGAGTTGATTATATGCTTCCGGACGAGTCGGGTGGATTGATGGCGGCTCACCCTCTAGCTGTTGCAAGCGTGCACGCAAATTTAGTTGGCGGGCGAAATCCTGATTGAACCATACCGGATATTGCCACTGCCAGGTTTGTTGCCGCCCCAGCCAGCGCTTGACCACCGACCGAAAGCCGAGCGGAGGGATTTGTCCGTGCAACCAAAGATGCCTTCCAATATACCTTGCAAGCAAATCAACCCGCCCGTTTTTTAGCAGCCGGGTGAAATATGATTCGGATGGGCATAGCAGCGAGTCCCCTCCTTCGCCAGTTAAACGAACACGGCTATGTCTTGCCATCCCGCTTAGATAATCAAACACGAATGCCGAAAAAGGAAAATCATTTGGCTCGGAAGCCTGTAATTCAGGCCGATCCCAGCGTTCATAAAGACCATAATTATCCAGTGGCAAAAAGTGAATGGGAATTCCCAGCGATTGCGCAGCTAGATTTGAATAATGGCGCTCTCGGTCTGGGATCAGATGATCATAAACAAGAGTGAATGCCTGCAACTTGTTCGACTGGCCATCTGCTGAAAGGAGATTGTTCGTGGCCGTGGCAATCATTGTGGAATCAAGCCCTCCACTCATGGAAACCGCCACACAATCATTTCGAATCCTATCTGCTACAGCCTTGTACAATAGCTCATTGAAATGCTCTACATATTCGCCGGATCGCTTGTATCTAATGTATCCGTCAACAGGCAGCGACCAGTAATTGCACATACGAAGCGAATTCATTGTACAAACAAGAGTGTTCGCGGCTGGTAAGCGCAAAATACTTGCAAAAACCGTTGCAGCGTTTTCGTAGTTGTATCCGGTAAGTAAAAAGTCCGCGATTGTTTGCTCGTTCAGTTCATCTGACACCGCCGGATGCAGCCGCACGGTATTAAGCGTGTTGCTGAAAACCAGACAATCACCAAGCTGTGCGTAAAAGAACGGTTTGACGCCAAAATGATCGCGCGCGCAAAAAAGCCGAAGTTTGGTTTCATCCCAAATTGCAAAGGCAAAATCGCCCAGCAGATGTTCAACACAAGCTTCGCCCCAGACTTGATACGCATGCAGAATCAATTCGACATCCGGCCTTTGCAATGAAGCGTCGCGCCCCGTGGCATTCAGCGTTCGCACCAAATCTTCGCGGCCATCAATGCGGGCATCGGCGACAATCCAGACCAGGTCGTCAAAGCTGAAGGGTTGATGTTCGTCTGCGGCTTCATCCGTTGTGCGCAACAGCGTGTGGCCAAACCCAATCTGGTTGCGCTGCCAAACCGATTGCGCGTCTGGCCCGCGAAAGGCCATGGAATCAGTCATCCGGCGCAGCAGTTGCTGATCCACCGGCGCGCCATTCAAATTGAGGATGCCGACAATGCCACTCATTAAATTTCTGTTTCCGCAGTAAAGATTGCGCCCGCGAATGGAGCAAACCGTTCGCTGACATCCGTGCTGTCGTTCAGCACACAGCCCAGATACTCCACCCAGGCATGCGCTTCGCATTGTTGCTGATTCAGTCGCACGCCGATTTTCAACTCGCCGTGAAGCCCCAAGCGTTTCAACATCCACCACAGGGTCAGCGAACGCTGCAAACAGTTGGCTTTTAAAAAGCCACACCTCGCCGCCAGTTCAACCATTCCCGCCACCCGGTTCGCCTGCGCCAAACCAGCATTGCCGTGACTTGTCCGGAACGCAGAAGCCAGCCATACCAGAACTCGCTGCCAGTCTTTCAGCCCCAGCAAGCCAAACGCCACCGCGTTGATCGGCAACAAAAAGATTGCCTGAACCAACCACCAGCGCTGCTGACCGGAAAGCAGTTGTAATTTGCGAAGGCGACTCATCACCCGTTACTCCTGCGGTCCTTCCTGTTTAATTTCGATCAGCCCATTCGCAGTCAGCTTTTCAAGCAGGTCTGACAGATCTTGCCGCAACACATCGCCTTCAACCTCATATTCACCCAACAGCGATTCGTACGCTTGTTGAATCGTGGCGTTGGCGGTCAGTGCCAGCCACATGCGGGTGCCGATTTCATCCAGGCCGAAATATTTTTCGCTGCCCAGATTGAGCAGCACGGATTCTTCGCCTACCTGATTGATAAGAGTGTCGGGCGTAACGGTGATTTGTTGATCGAAAGAGATGGTTGCC
>JBDSAM010000026.1:0-8945 GCA_039922135.1 Blastocatellia bacterium | reverse complement strand
GGCACACCGGACGAAGAGACGAGCTTTGACGATCCCAAACACGGTCGCGTCCAGTTGCAGTTGTGGCGCGGCTTGGGGCTGCGCAAGAAGGGGCGGCTTGACCCCGGTCGAGTTGATTCGCTCGCGGATTCACACCGAGCGCGAGCAGCCTCCCAAAGCGCATTGGTATCTGGCTCACAACGGCAAGCCGGAGCAAGTTATCACCGCCCGGCACTGGTACGAGACGATCGTCCACCGTTGGGGGATCGAGCCGGCCAATCGCTTTCGCAAAGAGCGGCTCTACGCCGAGTTGCCGAAAGTCCGACAGGCCAACAGCAGCGATCATTGGTTAATGGCCGTGCAATTGATTGAATGGCAACTCTATCTGGCGCTGAGCGAGGTCAGGGAGACAGTTTTGCCCTGGCAGAAACCGCAGTCCAGCAGCCAATTGACGCCCAACCGAGTGATTCAAAGCCTGCCGGGTCATTTATAAGAAGTTGGTACGCCTGTGCGTCGAGTGCAATCTCGTGGAAAATCGCCGGGCTGGCCCAAACGAAGAAAAAGAAGCATCCCGAAGAAGTACAAATTGACGCCGAAGAGGCGGAAACAGGCGATTCAAGTGTCAAAGAGCGAATGAACAATCATTCTGCAATATAAAACTGAGGGATAGAACAGCCTGTTGTCGAATAGGCTCTGTCCTACTTTGTCTAAAGTCGAATTATCCACGACGCGTGAGAAATGCCGAGCGTTGAAACACACGACTAAAATCAAACGCCGCAACGCGGCAAAACAACGGCCACAGCATTACATTTTCATCACTACAAGATGAAAATGTAATACTACAAGTGAAGAGGGTTGTTGAACTCATTTCGTCAGTACACGCGCGTAAAGCTCAGATGAAAATTTCAGTTTCCACAGCGATCCACCTGCCTGATTAGAGAAACGAGTCATTTATCGTCCAGTTATTTTCCAGGAAAATACCTTGACAGTATTAAGGTCGCCGATTACTGTGTTGCCTGTTCGGAAACGGCGATTCGCCGTAGCAGTAAGAAGCAACAGAATGATTGATACTTTTAAGGTGGAAAATTTTTCCACTGGCTTTGCGCCGATTGATAAGACCTTTGCCAGGCTGTCAGTCGGCAAGGCGAAAGCGTCCTTAAAGCCACTGTGAAATTGAAGTTGATTCGCTCTACCCCGAAGTAGGTAATAAATGACGAGTTCAATTCGGCAATGGCTTGGCTTGATAGGTTTCGTAACGATTTGCTTTGCGGTCGCGGGTATTGGCTCGCTTCTGACAACACCGTCTTTGGACGGCTGGTATACCACACTGCTAAAACCGTCGTGGAACCCTCCGAACTGGATCTTCGCGCCGGTGTGGTCGGCGCTCTTTCTAAGCATGGCAATTGCGGCGTGGCTGGCGTGGCGTAAGGGGGATGGCACGGGGCTGGGATTCCGCTCACACTTTTCGCCGTGCAACAGGTATTAAACGTCATTTGGTCGGGATTGTTCTTTAGCGCTTCATCTACCCTGGGCGGCCTTCGCAGAACTCGTTCTGCTTTGGGGCGCAATCCTGGCGACGATGCTTTCCTTTGGGCGTGTGACGCCGACTGCTGGCTGGATGATGGCTTCATACCTGGCCTGGGTGATGTTTGCGGGCATCCTCAACTGGTCGTTGGCGAGCATGAGTTCATGACTTACAGTGGTTTGCATGTTGGTGCGCCCGCGCCCTAGCGGGCAAGCGCGTGGGTAGAGGCCCTGCCCGCGAGGGTGCGGGCGCACCCAATTGAAATCCGCTATAAGCAGGCCTCGAATGCCCTCTCGTTGGAGAGGGGGAGAAGATAGATATGAGTGAATTAGGATACCCGATAAGAGCGGTTTCAAAGCTGACGGGGCTGAGCGTTGATACATTGCGCGCCTGGGAGCGGCGCTATCAAGCCATCGCCCCGGATCGCAAAGGTCACGGGCGGATGTACAACAAGGCGGACGTCGAGCGGCTGATTTTGTTACGTGAAGCCGTGAAGCGTGGACATGGGATCAGCCAGCTTGCGCCGTTGAGCAACCGGCAGCTTAAAGGTCTGGCTGAGCGATCTGAAACTTTGCCTGCAGCTTCAGAAGCTATGCCTAAACCGTCGCCATCGCTCCCCACACACTATTTGCTGCCTGATTTACAGACGCTGCTGCTGGCAATAGAGCGTTTTGATTATGCCGAGATAGACCGCGAACTAAACCGGCTGGCGACATTGGCGCCAGTGCGCGAACTGCTGCAACAAGTTGTCACTCCTTTGATGAAGCAGGTCGGAGATCGTTGGTGCCGGGGGACGCTGACCATTGCGCAGGAGCATATGGTGTCTTCGGCAATGCGCAATCTGCTTGGCACCTTGGTTCGCCTTTACACGCGGACGCAAAACTCAACGACGCTTCTTTTTGCCACACCCAGCGGCGAGCGGCATGAGTTGGGCATTTTGTCGGCGGCAGCCCTGGCTGCGGGAGGCGGTCTGCGGATTGGTTATTTAGGTGTTGACCTTCCCGCACAGGAAATTATTGATGTGGCGGACAAGACGGCAGCGCAGGTGGTAGTGCTGGGAGTGAAGGGAGCGATCAATCCGAAAGATTCTTTGAAGCAATTGCGGCATATTTCAGAAATGCTTCCGGCTGAGAAAGAGCTGTGGGTGGGTGGTACGACATCGAAAGAGATGATGCGAGGAATTAAAACAACGCGGGCGATTTATCTGCAAGATTTTTACGCGATGGAGCCACAACTGATTCGATTAGGCGCAATTTTTTGATGGGTAGGAAACTGGGGTAATCATCCCTGCGCTTTCTGCCCATACCTTTGCCAATACTTTCCGTCTGCCGTCTCGATTTATGGTTGATTCTCTAAAAATCAGAAAACCTGGTGATGTCTGGAGCGAGGATGCCTGGAGTCAGATTGAACGGCAGACATGCCAACGCGCTCTGGCTACCGGTTCAGAGGCGGCAGCTTGGGAAATCATCGTCAGGCAAGCGCGCGCAGTGTTGCGCACCTACAGCACCAGCTTTTTCATCGTCACTCGCTTTCTGCCGCCCGTCAAACGTGCGAAGGTCGAGGCTATCTATGCCGCAGTCCGTTACCCTGATGAAGTCGTTGACACCTTCCCACTCTCGCCGCAGGAGCGGATTGAGCGCCTTGACCATTGGGCCGCGCGCTACGAAGAGGGTCTCGCTACTCGATCCATCAAAGACGCGCTGATGCGTGGCGTACCCTGTTTTTTAACAAGCTTCACGCGTGTTGTACGCGACGACGGGATTCCGCCGGAGCATTACAGGGACTTTCTAGCAGCGATGCGGCGCGATGTCTGGCCGCGGCAATTCGAGACACTGGGTGATTTGATCGAATCCTACGTCTACGGCAGCGCGATCGTGGTCGGATACTTTTTGACGTACGTTTACGGTTCCCTCACCGAGCGTGATTTTCAGCGGGCGCTGGCGAGCGCTCGGCATCTGGGCATCGCACTTCAATTGACCAATTTTCTCCGCGATGTTGCCGAAGATCAGCGGCGCGGGCGGCTCTATCTTCCGCTGGACATGCTGAACGCCGAAGGGATTGTGGAGGCAGATGCCACCGATCCTCAGCAGCATGCTGCGTTCAATCGTGTGTTGCAGGCAATGACAGGAATTGCGGAAAGCTATTACACGCGCGCTCTGGCGGATCTGGATGCTTTTGCACCTGACAGCCAGATGGCTATCAACGCCTGCATTCAGGTCTATCGCCAATTGAACCAGCGCATCGCCAACAGTCCGCGCGGGATTCTGCACCGCGCGAGCGTTCCCGCCCGCCAAAAGTTCAAGGTGCTTCCGGCGAGCAAATATTGGCGCTTGCCGCTCGCTTACTTGAGTCAGTAACCGCAGCGTGCGCCGGAAACAGATTATGGAGAATAGGGAAGTCATCATTATCGGCGGGGGGTTGGGAGGTTTGAGCGCTGCAATTCATCTGCGGCTGGCGGGCTTTGCAGTGACACTTTACGAAGCGAACGATCACATCGGCGGGCGCGCCAACTTCATAGCGAGCGACGGCTTCCGTTTTGATACAGGTCCTTCGCTGCTTAATTATCCCTGGGTCTTCGAACAGTTGTTTCAAGCCGCAGGGCGTGAATTGCGCGATTACGTGACGCTGCTGCCGGTGGACCCTTCCGTCAGCTTCCAATGGCCGGACGGCGTGCGCTTCACTTTATCAAGCGACGTGCAGCGACTGCTTGAAGAGTGCGAACGCATTGAGCCGGGATCGCGGCCCGCCACGCTCGCCTTCCTGCACGACGCCGGAATCAAATATCGCATCGCTTTTGAAAAACTGATCAGCCGCAATATTGACAATCCTGTGAAGTGGCTGGGCGCGCTTTCTCTTGGCGAGATCGCGCGGTTGGGCTTGTGGCGGTCGCTCGACAGCGAATTAGGGCGTTTTTTTCGCAGCCGATATCTGCGCGAAGCCTTCGGCGCTTATGGCATGTACCTGGGCGGTTCGCCCTTCGATCTGCCGGGGATGTTTTCCATCCTGCCGTATGGCGAATTGGCCTACGGTCTGTGGCTACCGAAAGGCGGCATTTATGCGCTGGTTTCAGGCATCGAACGGCTGGCGCGTGAACTGGGCACGTCGATTCACACCGGGCGGCGCGTGCAGCAGATACTGATGCAAGGCCGGCGAGCAACGGGCGTTGAATTTGCCGATGGGAGCATCCACGAAGCGCCGCTAGTGGTCTCCAACGTTGATTTGCCAACGACCAACACCGAACTGTTGCCGGCTGAAGTTTTATCGCCCAAGTCATTAAAGAAAGTGATGCAGACCAGGATGACGCCCGGCGTAATAACATTTTACTGGGGCATTCGCGACGAGGTGGAGAATATCGGGCACCACACAATCTTTTTGCCGGACGATTACGCAGGAGCCTTTGATGATCTGTTCAAAGCCAAACGCATTCCGGAGCATCTGCCTTTTTATGTGAGTGTGCCTTCAGCGACAGACCCGGATCTGGCGCCTGCGGGAGATACGGCTATGTTCGTTCTGGCCCCCACGCCGTTGCTGAGCGAACTAGGCGAAATTGATTGGCCGTCCGCGGTGCGCGCGGTCAAAGCACAAGTGCTAGAGCGGATGCGGCATCACGGGATTGATCTTGCGCCCGAACGCATAGTGTTTGAGGAAGTCTACACACCGATTGATTGGCAGCAGCGTTTCGGCCTTTACGATGGATCGGCATTTGGCGCGGCACATACTTTATTTCAAGTCGGCCCATTTCGTTCGCGCAATTATTCCGAAGAAGTTGACGGACTCTATTACACCGGCGCGAGCACTACGCCCGGCACGGGAATGCCGATGGTTGTGCTGAGCGGAAAACTGACGGCGGAAAGGATTCTAAACTCAGGTTATGCATCTTGAGCGATACGGTTCAGGGCAGAATATTTATTTTGGCTTGCACGGTTGGAGCGGCAGTTGCGCGACGTTTGCGCCGCTCGCCTGCGCTTTGCCCGATGACGCGACGCTTTACAGCGCGGACTTGCCCGGCTGCGGAAAGTCGCCTGCCCCGCGCCGTTGGGACTTGTCCACTGTGACAGAAGAGATTGCGGAGTCTATTGCCCTTGTCGCCGAAACTCCGGTCACTGTGATTGGCAATTGCAGTGGTGCGCTGCTGGGGTTGCTGGCCACCAGACAGTTGAAGGGCAAGGTCGGGCGATTGGTATTGATTGATCCGTTCGCCTATTGGCCCTGGTACTTTCGCGTCTTCGTGGCGAAAAGTTTCGGCAGATATGCTTACTATTCAACCTTCGCCAATCCGTTCGGGCGATGGATTACGAATCGTTCGCTGAAAAGCAAACGGGCGGCTGCGACCAATCTGACGGAGTCGTTTGCACAGGTCAATCACGACGCGATCTATCGTTACCTGCTCATGCTGGCTGAGATTGGCGAGATTGAGCAGTTCGGCGGCTTGCGACTGCCGGTCGAAATCGTTTATGGCGCGCGGACCTTTCGCGCTGTAAAAGCATCTGTCGTTCGCTGGCAAAGTTTGTGGCCGCAGTCCCGCTGCTGGGAGTTAGCGGGCGCGGGGCATCTGCCAATTGTGGAGGCGACTCCGCAACTCAGCGAAATCATTTTTGGAAAATATGCCAAACCAGCTTCCTGATTTTATCGCTCACCACCGTCCGGCGCTGGAAGCCGCGCTCGACCGTTGGTTGCCGCTAAGCCTACAACGCGGAGCCGAGCGGCTTAATGAGGCCCTGCGTTATGCAGTGTTTTCCGGCGGCAAGCGGTTGCGTCCAATGTTGACGCTGATTGGAGCGAGTCTGGTTGGCTGCGATGCTGAAGACTCTCTGCCCGCATCCTGTGCTGTCGAATTCCTGCATACCAGTTCGCTTATCCTTGACGATTTACCAGCGATGGATGACGCAGACTTACGGCGTGGTCGTCCCACCTTGCACCTGGTCTTGGGCGAGGGCGTCGCGGTGCTGGCGGCGCTTGCTCTGCTCAATCAGTCTTACGCTTTATTTGCGTTGACTGCGCGCCGGCGCAGCAAGCCTGGGCAGGTGGAAAGGCTAATTGCCGAAGCCGTAGAGTGCATCGGCGCGGATGGCATGATCGGGGGGCAAGTCGCTGATCTGGAGTTGCGCGCTGCCAGCGCCGCACCTGATGCGTTCGCGAGCCGCAATCTGAAAACAACAGCGCTGATGCGATTGACGATGACCGCTGGTGCGATGGCCTGTGGAGCTGGCGAAGCGGACACTGCCGCGCTGGCCCGCTTTGGTGAATGTTTGGGACTGGCTTATCAGGCTTGCGATGATTTGATTGATGAGATTGGCGAAAACGCGTTGGCGGGCAAAACGGTCGGGCAGGATGCGCGTCACCTTCGTCCAACATTCGTCACCGAACTGGGCATTGAAGGAGCGCGCCGTCTGGCGCTGAAACTGGCCGGGGAAGGAAAGGCTGCCATCATCGAAAGATTCGGTCAATGTTACGAAACGCAGTTGCTCGCCGAAGTGCTGGATTCGGTGATTCGCGAGGTGGAAAAGTTTGAGTTGATGGCGGACGCAGCCTGAAAGGTAAGTGATGGTGATAACGATACTGACGCTGGCTGTGTTGGCTTTGGCAGTCTTTCTGCTGGTAGTGGTAGCGTGGAACGTGCTGGCTTGGCCCAAAATTGCTGCCGCCGCGCACGGCTATCCACAATCCGTTTCGGTCTTGATCCCGGCGCGAAATGAAGAGCGAAATCTGACAGCTTGTCTTGATGCAGTCCTGCGGGAAGGCGAGACGGTGATGGAGGTGCTGGTTTATGACGATCATTCAACCGATGCCACGCCGCTGATCATCAGTGAATACGCGCGGCGAGATAACCGTGTGCGCTTGATCCAAGCTGTAGCGCTGGCCCCAGGATGGTGCGGCAAAAACTTCGCTTGCGCGCAACTGGCGCGCGAAGCCCGCGCCGAATGGATGCTTTTCCTTGATGCGGATGCGCGCCTGGCGGATGGCGCGGTGACGCGGATCATGGAGGAGGCGCAGCGGCGTGAACTGACTTTTCTATCCTGTTGGCCGGGTTTGGCGTTTGTGGGGTTTTGGGAGAAGGCACTGATGCCGATGCTGAATTTCGCCGTCTTCACACTTTTTCCGGCTCCACTTTCGCTGATGCGCGAAGACGCTTCGCTGGGGCTGGCGCACGGCGCGTGTTTGATGGTTCATCGGGCGACTTATGAATCTATTGGCGGGCATACGGCCGTGCGCGCTGAAATCTTTGAAGACACCCGACTGGCTCGTTTGTGGCGCACCAGTGGCGAGCGCGGGTTATGTCTTGACGGACAGCGGGTGGTCAGCGTGCGAATGTACGATTCGCTGAGCGCGATTTGGAGCGGGTTTCAGAAGAATTTCTTCCCAGCCTTTCGTCACGAATCGAGTTATTGGGCTTTCCTTGTGCTGCACGCGGCGATCTTTCTTGCCCCCTTCATCCTGATCCTTTGGACGGCGGCTTCATCAGTCTGGGCGGTAGCCGCGTGCGTGCTGGCGATGCGGGCGCTGCTGGCCTGGCGCTTTCGTCATCCGTGGTGGTCAGTGTTCCTGCATCCGTTCAGCGAAATGATTTTGATTGCGCTTGGTCTCTCCTCCTGGTGGCGATGCAAGAGCGGCAAGGGCGTGGAATGGAAAGGGCGGCAGTATCATAAACACGGGGCACACGAGGCGGCACATAAATCATCATCAAGCTGAGGGTGAGAAGAGAACGGCTATCTTTACTCTGATCTCTAAAATCCAAACATCCTGAAGGCCGATGGTTTGAAATATCAGAGGCCGGGGGTGAGAGGGTAGGGATCAGATTTTTCATCTCCTTACCGTGGATTTGGGATCAAGCATGAAACCAAAACGAGCAGTCATCATCGGCGGCGGATTAGGAGGATTGGCCGCGAGCCTGCGCTTGGCGGCGCTTGGCTGGCAAGTCACCGTTTGCGAGCAAGGCCAGAGCTTCGGCGGCAAGATGAATCAGTGGTGCGCGCAAGGATTTCGCTTCGATACGGGGCCTTCGTTGATCACAATGCCGTGGGTCTTTGAAGAATTGTTCGCGGCGGCAGGCAGCCGATTGCGCGATCACGTTGAGCTAATCCCGCTGCATCCACTGGCGGAATATGTTTATGACGACGGCACGCGCTTCACTTATACGACTTCAATGCCCGAATGGCTCCAAACCATGCGGAACCTTGAGCCGCGCGATGTGGATGGTTTTTTCAAGTTCATGGAGTTGGGAGCAAGGCTTTATGAAGTTTCCAAGGAAACCTTCCTGCGCCGCAGCCCGCTGGCCTGGCCGCGCGCGCAAGATGCCGCTATTCTGCGCCACCTGCCATTGCGCTACGGCTGGGGGAATTATCACCGGACGGTGGCCGCACATTTCAGGAGCCTACACTTGCGCCAGCTTTATGGTCGTTATTCCACCTACGTCGGCTCGTCGCCTTACGCCGCACCCGCG
>JBDSAM010000025.1:0-6382 GCA_039922135.1 Blastocatellia bacterium | reverse complement strand
CAAGTACACAGCGCGGCAGACTCATCTGCGCCGAAATTGGCGCACGTAGCATTTCGTTTCTGCTAATCTGGTCGCTTCCACCAGCCCGGAAGCTTTTGATCAAGGCTTCTCCCGTCTTCGGAATTTCGATTTCAAGCTGCGAATTACTAACGCGAATCACGCTGCCGTTTTCAACCGCCGAAACCAGCTTATTGCCCGTTTGCGCGGCGCGTGTCAGCACGTGCGCGCCTGAAGCGTTTGGCTTGAAATCCACCAACAGCCATTTGATCGCCTTGCGCGCGTCGGTGACCAGCCCGCCCCATCGCGCCAGCACTCGCATTTGCGACGGCACTGCGTTGCCAGCGGCGTCCACCACGCCGAGTTGCGTGGCATCGGTCATCACCGCCGTTTCATTCAGCGGGACGCCAATCGTTACTGGTAGGGAAGCATTGACGACATTCAAGACAACACGAATGTCTTCCAGGGGTGCTTCTGGACGTACTTCTGGACGCGCTTGTGGATGCGAAGTATCAAAGCGTGTGGGAAGTTGCACGGCCAGCCAGCCGAGCAAAAGCAGAGAAAGAATGCTTCGACAGAAAACTGAATGCGATAACTTGCGAGCCATAACATTTCTCCAACTGGGGGGCGGGCCGAAAATCGGCCCGGGAGCCGGAGTAATCGTTGGGTCAGGGCAGAAGCTTTGAGTGGGGATCAAGGCCGGGCACAAACCTGTTTCATTTGGACCTTTTGTAGCAAGGCCTTTGGCGGAGAGTTCTAAATCTACAACGGAGCAAGTGCGGGCAAATAGGCTAAATTTCCACCTGCGCAAAAGAGCGATTGCCCGAACAAAAGTAGGTTTCATAACTGGGCACCAGTCCTACCCTTATCACAGGACACCAAAATAAATTCGGAAACGTGAACGCCTTTGAGGAATGCTCGGCGTTGCTAAGACGGCGCGCACCATAGCATACAAGACTGATGCGCGAAAGATTTTTTGCCCTCTACCATCAATTTTGTCAGGGTCTACACAAACGTAGATCAAGGCACCTTCTTGCTCTACAAATATGTTCCTGTCTGTCTGAGTAACAATTTGCAGCTTAATTCTGCCAGCCATTCATAACCCTGAAAGCCGGATCATATTTCTGAAAAGCGATCTCCTGTAAATCCGAAAATCTCAATCAATGTTCAGAAAAATGGAAAGCAGTGGAACAGGGTCTGGCTGTAAATTGAATTCTGTCAAACTGGCACGAGCAGGCATAGTGATTGCCTTATTGGAAAACTCCAAGTTTTTTTCTGTTTGTCCCAACGAACAATCTGAACTTTTGAACACACGGTTTTACCGCTGAGTGAATTGGCTACCCATCTCTCTCACTTTGCAGCAATCAATCGCTACAGGTTCACCCCTTTTCAGCGATGGCCTGCAATAACAGGGTAGTTCCAAATAAAAACCCATTACTAGAGGGGAAAAATCCTATGAAAAGCAATCTGCTTCGTTTGATCACATCTGCCATCTTCCTTATGGCATGTGCGTTATCGGTCTTTGCTCAGACCACGACTGCGCCTATCTCCGGCTCTGTAACTGATCAGAATGGCGCTGTCATTAGTGGGGCCGTCGTCCTTGCCAAAAATGAGGCAACTGGCGCGGAATCCAAAGCAACCACGACGAGCAACGGAACCTACACTGTCCCTGCTCTGGGTGTTGGCCATTACACTGTGACGGTCGAAGCGCAGGGCTTCAAGAGAGCCGTTGTTCAGGCCGTCACTATTGACGCCGGTGTGCCGGCAACCGTGAACATCACTCTGGAAGTCGGCGCGCCCACCGAATCTGTTGTTGTGCAGGGCGGGGCCGAGATATTGCAGACACAGTCGGCGACTGTTTCGACCACACTTTCTACCGAGCAGATTGGCAAGCTTCCGCTACAATCCCGCAACACCATCTACTTTCTGACTCTGCTACCGGGCGTGAGTTCATCGGCAACGACCAGCATCCGCAACTCCACGATTAACGGCCTGCCTTCGAGCGCCTACAACGTTACGATTGACGGCCTCAACACGCAGGATAATCTGCTCAAGAGTACCGATGGGTTCTTCAGTTACATCAATCCAACGGTGGATGCGATACAGGAAGTCACTCTTTCCACCGCTACGCCGGGAGCCGAGAGTTCAGGCCAGGGCGCGATCCAAATTAAGTTCGTCACCCGGCAGGGGAACAATGACCTGCATGGCAGCCTCTACTATTACCATCGCAACACGGCTTTCAATACCAACTACTGGTTTACTAACCGTGACGTAGTGCCTGTTGACAACACGACAGGTCTTCGCTGCGATAATATTGCAGAAGCCTATAACCCTGATAAGTGCCGTGCGCCGAAGGCTGTGGCCCTGTTCCATCAATTTGGCGGCCGTGTGGGTGGTCCGATCATGGTTCCGAAACTTTTCAACGGAAAGGACAAGGCGTTCTACTTTGTCAACTTCGAAGAGTTCCGTCAGCCTAGTTCCATTGCTCGAACCCGAACGATCTTCAACCCAACAACCCAGGCCGGCACCTTCCAGTACGTAGTCGGCGGCACGACCAGGACAGTGAACCTGCTCGATTTGGCGCGAGCCAACGGGCAGACAGCCACGATTGATCCGACGGTTGGGAAACTGCTGGCCGAAATTCGCAGTTCGACGGCTTCCACCGGCGGCATTACGCAGCTTAGCGATCCCAACCTGCAGAACTTCAGTTTCACTAATACAGGCAACCAGAGACGCTACTTCCCGACGGTGCGCTTAGATTTCAATCTGACGAGCAAGCATCATCTGGAGAACACCTATAATTACCAGAGTTACGTAAGCACACCGGATTTCCTGAATAATCGAGATCCTATCTTCCCGAATTTCCCCAATCAGGGCGGCCAGTATTCGAACCGGTTCACCGAAGGGATGACGCTGCGTTCGACCTTATCGCCTACGCTGGTTAATGAAGCGCGCGTTGGTTTGACCGGCGGTACGGTGCTTTTCTACCCGGACTTCAACGCCGGACAGTTCGTCAACCAAGGCGGCTTTAGCCTCGGCATCAACGCAGCAGGCATCAGCAGCGCGACGGCAGGAACCGGTCCGGAGCGCCGCAATGCGCCGGTCTGGGACTACGCTGATACCGTCAACTGGTCGCGGGGCGCGCACAACTTCAGCTTCGGCGGCCAGTTCACGCAGGCCACTACCTGGATCACTGATGGAGTGGTGGTGCCCTCAATTACCTTTGGTCTGGCCACGGGCGATCCGGCGCTTGCCATGTTCAACAACACGAATTTCCCCAATGCCTCGACGGCCAACATCACCGCGGCTCAAAACATCTACGCGGTTTTGACCGGGCGCGTCACCGCCATTACGGCCAATGCCATCCTGAATGAAAAGACCAACAAATACGGCTATCAGGCTGACCAAGTCCGGCGTGGCCAACAGCGTGAATGGGGCTTCTTCGGACAGGATTCCTGGCGCGCGCGGCAGAATCTGACCATTACTGGTGGCTTGCGTTATGAATTGCAGCTTCCATTCTCAGTGCTCAATGACGTCTATACGACCACCACGACCAGCGGTCTGTACGGAATCTCCGGACCAGGCAATGTCTTCAAGCCGGGCACGCTGACTGGCAGTCCCACTCAGTTGGTTCCATTCAAGAAAGGCGACAGAGCTTACCAGACCGACAAGAGGGACTTCGCTCCGAGCATCGGCTTTGCCTGGAGTCCGGCGGTGAAGAACAGTTTTCTAAAGCGCGTTATCGGCGATGGCGGGCAGACGGTGATCCGTGGCGGTTATTCGATTGCTTACGAACGCAATGGTTCAAACGTTTTCCTCAACTTCGATGTCAATCCCGGAGTTACCATCTCAGCCACGCGCAGCGCAGGGATTGGCAATCTGGTGACCGGAACGGGCACTGACACACTGCCGGTCTTGCTGAGGGATACAAACCGTCTTGGCCCACCTGCTTTCCCAACCGCGCCGACTTATCCACTCGTCGGTGGCACAAGCGTCGTGGCCATCACCAGTCAGGCCTTTGTCTTTGATCCGCATATCAAGACGCCATACGCCCAATCCTTCAGTTTTGGTGTGCAGCGCGAGATCACTAAGGATATGGCCGTTGAAGTAAGGTATATCCACACCTACAACCTGCAGCAGTGGTTTAACTACAATCTCAACGAGACCAACATCGTAGAGAATGGTTTCCTCAAGGAGTTCAAGCTGGCGCAAGCCAATTTGCAGGAAAACATCAAGGCTGGTCGCGGTAACACCTTCAAATATGCGGGGCCTGGGACGAACACTTCGCCATTGCCAATTTACCTAGCTTATTTCAGCGGCCAGCCGGCTTCACAGGCTGGTGATACGACGAAGTACACCTCCGGTAACTTTGGTGCCGCGAACTTCGTCAATCCGCTGGCCCTGCAAAACCCGAATCCTTATACCCCTGCTTCCAATAGCAGCACTGCCGGCCTGTTCGGCAATGCGACGTTCCGCCAAAATGCTTTGAATGCGGGCTTGCCGTCGAACTTCTTCCTGGCCAATCCTGACTTTCAGGGTGGGGTCTTTATCGAAGGCAATGGCGGTTACAGCCGCTACGACGCACTGCAGGTGGATTTACGCCGCCGCATGTCGAAGGGGTTACTGTTGGGTGCCAATTACACCTGGGGCAGAGGCTTCGCCGGTAACCGTGCTTCGTTGCGCCGGGGTTGGTACAATTCTCTGAGCACTCTCAATGGCGGCACCATCAAGCATGCTTTCAAGGCCAACTGGGTCTACGAACTGCCGATTGGCAAAGGCAAGATGCTGCTTGGCAGTCCCGGCAGTTTTGCCAGTCGCTTGGCTGACAAAGCCATCGGCGGTTGGGAGTTTGATGGCACTGCTCGCATTCAGACCGGCGCCAACATCAACCTTGGCAACGTCAGATTGGTCGGGATGACGCAAAAGGATGTCCAGAAGGCTTTCAAGATTCGCAAGGATGACACTCTCAGGAGAGTCTTCATCTACCCGCAGGACATCATTGACAACACGATCCTGGCTTTTAGCACGAGTGCGACCTCAGCGAGCGGTTATTCGGGCAACGCGCCCACCGGACGCTACTTCGCGCCTGCCAACAGCCCGTCTTGTACTCAGGTGGTGAGCGGCGACTGCGCTGGGCAGACGTTGTTTGTCCAAGGCCCGAAATTCGCGCGCTTCGATCTGAGCGCCATCAAGAGGGTTAGGATTACCGAGCGGGTGAACTTCGAGTTCCGGGCTGAGTTCCTGAATGCCTTTAACACCATCAACTTCCTGGGTAACGGTAACACCGGTCCGTCAAGCAGCCAGACCTTTGGCCAGCAGTTGGATGGGTCGGCCTATCGGGATGCGAACGGCACGCAGGATCCGGGCGGACGGCTGATTCAGCTTGTCGGTCGCATTAACTTCTAAACTCATTTTCCCAACTCGAAGGGAAAGGGGAGGAACGTGGCATTCGGCTGTGTTCCTCCCCGTTTTCGTTCTCTTCGTGTTGGCAACTTTCCACGCCTAATTTGTCCGAGCGCCGGAAATCACTAGCAGCGCAGGCCGGCGCCGAAAATACAAAAAAGAAGTTTTCCCATCAGCAAAGCACAGCTCTTCAGATCAACGGAGGTTTCCCGTCAATCCTGCCTACTGAAGCAGCGGCTTTGCGTTTGCCATTTTAAGTGCGTGACGACAAGCCGAGGCTGCAAGAGGTTCAAAAGAAGTAATGGGCGCGACGAGCGCCGATTTTCTTTCAATCCCTGACTGGCGAGCCGGGATCAGGCCCGCCAGGTAAATTCGACAATTGAGGAACACTACGATGAAGTACAGATTGCTGAAGCTAATTTCCCTGACGATTCTGCTCACGATGATCGGCTCGCTGGCCTACGGGCAGGGCGCGACCTCGTCGCTGGCCGGTTCGGTGATTGACCCGCGCGGGGATGCGATTGCGGGCGCGCAAGTCACCGTTAAACACGTGGGCACCGGCGAAGAGTTTAGCGCCGTCACCGCCGGCAACGGAACCTTCAATGTGCCGACCCTGGCCGCTGGTGTTTACAACGTGATGATTGCGGCCCAAGGGTTCAAGCAAGCCATCCTGACCGATGTCAAGCTGGACGCGGGCACGCCCGGTTCGGTGCGCGCGACGCTGGAAGTCGGCGCGGCCACCGAAACAGTCACCATCCAGGGCGGCGGCGAAATATTACAGACGCAGTCGGCGACCATCTCAACCACGCTGGACGTCAACCAGATCGCCAGCCTGCCGCTGGTTTCGCGCAACCCGATTAACTTCCTGGTGCTGCTGCCCGGGGTGAGCACGCCCACCGACAACCGCAACTCCATTATCAACGGCCTGCCCGAAAGTGCGATTGATATCACGCTGGACGGCATCAACATTCAGGACAACTTC
>JBDSAM010000024.1:0-14518 GCA_039922135.1 Blastocatellia bacterium | reverse complement strand
TGGCCTGTTCGTAAGTTATACCTAGGGCTTGCGCGGCCCGATATGGATTGGCTCCATTTGCGATTGTCTGCACCATCGGTTTGGCTGCATCCCAATCCAGTCGTGCCAGCGCCTTGATGGCTGAAATGTCTGCAATACTGTGTTGGCTCAAACGGCGCACATCTTCGATTAAGTTCTCGCGAAAGTATGAACTATGTAGCTTCAGCCATTGGCGAGCCGCTTGCCTCCAAGCTACATTCTCATCAGCATCTTCAGTGACGAGTTTGTAGATGCGATCGTAAGCACCGGCAGCTTGCGGCAGCACGTGAAGCAATCGCGGCAGTAAATGCGGGCGATCTTCGCAGGCCTCCAGAATGCGGTCGCGCACCTTGTCAGAAGGTTTGGCTTTGCTGTCGGCAGAATCCTGAAAAGTGTGATCGCGCCAGTAAGCAATCAACTCTTTGATCGGCGCATCATCGGCAGGAAGCTTATTTCCTTCTTTGGCGCCATCCTTTCCAGATGCAGCATCCGCATCATCTTCCGACAGGTTCGACTGAAGCGGAGTTTGTTTGAGAAGTTCGTTGACGGCGCTGGCAATTTGTTGGGTTTGCGGTTGCGGCTTTCGTTGCCGTGCTGACTGGCGCGATTGAGGAAACATTGGCGATGGCATCAGAAGTATGGCCATCAGCAGGGCGGCGGGCTTAGCGGAACAACGGGTCGAGCGCATAAACAACTCTCCAGAATGGAATGTAATTTTGAATCGGTCGCGGTCGCGCGGATTATAGCAACATCTCTGAACGCGAAGACTTGTTCGCTACCGCTGACGGTACTGATTCGCCTATCATCGCAGCGCAGGGGAATCATTATGAGTGAAAAAAATCCTTCAAGGACGACGAACGCGGCGGCCAAAGATTTGCCGCTGCGCAATGACATTCGCCGGCTGGGCGATCTGCTGGGAGAAACGTTAAAAAGACTGGGCGGCGAAAAGCTCTTCGATATCGAAGAGCAGGTGCGCGACTTGTGTAAAAAGTTGCGGCGCGACCACGCGCCTGAAACTGAACGGGAGTTGAAAGAGCTTTTGCATGGCTTAAGCCTGGATGATGTCATCGGCTTGATCCGCGCTTTTTCTGTTTATTTCCAACTGGTCAACATTGCCGAACAGCATCATCGCATCCGCCGCAAACGGTTTTACGAACTTCACACGCCCGACAAACCGCAGGGCGGTTCGATAGCCGATACGTTCCGGCAGATTTCGGAAGCGGGCGATGGCGAACTGCGGTCGCGGATTGAACACGTGGTTCAGCGGTTGGAGATTGTGCCGGTGATGACGGCGCATCCGACCGAAGCCGCGCGGCGTTCGCTGCTGGAAAAACATCGCCATATCGCCGATCTGTTGGCGGCGTTTGATGACGACAACCTGCCACCCCGACGCCGCGAAGAACTTCAAGCGGAACTGGCCGCCGAGGTCGAATCCATTTGGCAAACCGACGAAGTCCGTCATACGCAGCCGACCGTGCTGGATGAAGTCAATAACGTGCTCTATTACTTCGACGCTGCATTGTTCGATTCGGTTCCGGCATTACTGGAAGAACTGGAACGCCGGTTAAAAGACAGCTTCGATGTTGAATTGCCCGACGGCGAGGCTCCCTTGCGGTTTGGTTCGTGGGTGGGTGGCGACCGCGATGGCAACCCATTCGTCACACCCGATGTCACGTGGGAAACGCTGCGACTGCAACAGCGATTGATCTTGCGCAAGTACATAACTGTTGTCGCTGAACTGTCCCGGCGGTCAAGCGAATCAGTACGCTTCGCGCCGCCGAGCGATGAGTTAAAGGCGTCAATCGAACGCGACGCCCAGGAGATGAAGAAGACCGCCGAAGAAGTCTTCAAACGCAACCCGCAGGAACCCTACCGGCAGAAGCTATCGTTCATTTACCGCCGCCTGGAAAACACCGAAAAGCGCAATCAGGATTTGGCATCAGCCCTGCGCATTGAAACGCCCAACCAACTGATCTCCATTCGCCCGGCGCTGCCAATTATTGCGGCATTGACGAAGTCCGACACGATGACTGACAGCGTGTACCGCAGCGGCGCGGAATTATGGGAAGACCTGCGCATCGTGCGCGACAGCATGCGCGCGGGGAAAGCCGCGCTGGCCGCACGCGCCGTGGACCGGTTGATGCGGCAAGTGGCGACGTTCGATTTGCACTTGGCCACGCTGGACCTGCGCCAGCACAGCGACCGGCATCGTGCGGCATTGACCGAAATCACCAGCGGCCTGAAGCTGGCGAAAGATTATGAGCAGATGAACGAACAGGAACGCGTTGCCTGGCTGACCGAGGAACTGGCAACTCCTCGCCCGCTAGTTGCGACCGACGCGCAATACAGCGAAGAGACGACCGAAACGCTGAACGTCTTTCGCGTTGCTCGCCGCGCGCTGGAAGAGATCAGCCCGGATGCGATCCGCACCTACATCGTCAGCATGACGCGGGAAGCAAGCGACCTGCTGGCCGTGCTGGTGCTGGCCAAACAGGCGGGCCTGATTGATTGCGGATTGCGGATTGCGGATTGCGGATTGTCCAATCCAGACTCTCTACAAAAACCGAACCTTTCTCAAAATGAATCCGCAATCCGCAATCCGCAATCCGCAATCGCCGTAGCTCCGTTATTTGAAACGATTGACGATTTGCGTCGCGCGCCAGAAGTGATGCAGCGTTTGTTCGATAATCCTGTTTACCGCTGCCGGCTGGAAGCACAAGGCAATTTACAGGAAGTGATGATTGGGTATTCCGACAGCAGCAAAGATGGCGGCATTCTGACTTCAAGCTGGGAACTGTCCAAAGCTCAGGGGCGATTGTGGCAGGTGGCGCGAGCGTATAGTGTCGAATTGCGCCTGTTCCACGGTCGCGGCGGCACGGTGGGTCGCGGCGGCGGTCCCAGCCACGAAGCCATTCTGGCGCAGCCGTCTGGCACTGTTGCCGCGCGCATCAAGATCACCGAACAGGGCGAAGTCATTTCGTCGAAATATAGCCTGCCAGAAATCGCCATGCGCAGCCTGGAGCTAACCACGGCAGCGGTCATTGCCGCCAGCATATCTCAGGCAGGGTCGCAGGCAGAGAAACAGGAGCCACAGCTAGAGAATTGGCAATCCGTGATGGAGCAAATTTCGGCTGATGCATTTGCCACCTACTGCCGATTTGTGCGCGAAACCGACGGTTTCTTTGATTACTTTACCCAGGCGACGCCGGTCGAAGAACTCCAACACATGCACATTGGTTCGCGCCCGGCAAAGCGTAAACAGGGATCGAAAAGCCTGGAGGACTTGCGCGCGATTCCGTGGGTGTTCGGTTGGACGCAAAGCCGCCACCTGTTGCCGGGCTGGCTGGCCGTTGGTACGTCGCTGGAAAATTTCATCGCTGAAGCCCCGCGCAAGAATCTGGCCTTGCTGCGCGATATGTATGAACACTGGCGATTCTTCCACAGCACGGTTTCGAACATCGAGATGACCTTGGCCAAAGCCGATTTTCAAATTGCCCGCCAATACGCCGAACGATTGCCGGAACCTGAACTGGGAGCGCGAATCTTCAAAATGCTCGAAGGCGAGTATGAGCGAACCTGCAGCGTTATCCTGCAGATCACGGGTGAAAAACGTCTGCTCGACAACTCGCCCGTGCTGCAACGCTCGATCGAAGTGCGCAACCCATATGTTGATCCGATGAGTTATCTGCAGGTGGAATTGCTGGCGCGCAAACGGCTGTGTGAAACCGACGAGGCACAATGCGAATACGCGCCGGGTGAGCGCGATAAATTGCTTTATGCCATTTTGCTGACGATTAACGGTGTGGCTGCGGGCATGCGTAACACTGGGTAACGAGTCTATTGTTAGTGTCTGGTATTGGTGTGCGGGCTGGCGAACGTCGTGTAAGTTTTCATTGCCGGTGGCAGTGACGTTATACGGCGGATCGCCGCCCGTCATTGATTGAATCACGCGATGTGAGTCTCGTCTGTGCTAATGCCTTAGTCGTCCACTCAGTATTCATTTGCCTGTTCCAGCTCTTCCATAAACTCCTGTGATTCTTCTTCAGAAACGGATTCTGCAGCCAAGAAGATGCGGGTGATGTCCGGCTGCGCTTTCTTGATGCTCCGCGTCAATCGGGCAATCGCCTCTCTCACTTCTGCCGCTGTCAACTTTCTATCGAACTTAACATCCAGCGTCAGCATGACTTCGTGCGGGCCAAAATACATCGTCAGCATGTGATTCACGCGGTCAACTGCCGCATCCGCTGCAGTCACATCGAGCAGGCAGCGCAATGTTTCCGGTTCGATCCCTTCGCCGATCAACAAGTCTTTGCTTTCAGATCCCAGAATGATTGACATCAACCCCAACATCAGCCCAATCAAGATTGATGCGATACCGTCAAAGTAAGGATTGTTTAGCCAGTGCCCAAGGAAGATACCGAAGAAGGCAATTACAATCCCAATCAGCGCGCCCGAATCTTCAAACACTACGATATACGTCGTTGGATCTTTGCTCTTGTGAATCGCTTCAATGACGCCCTGCCGCCCTTTTGCTGTGCGAAAGGCCTTCCAGCCAAAAAACCAGGTGATTCCTTCAAACACGAATGCACAACCCAGCACAACATAATTCCAGAAGGGGTCTTCCAGCGGTTTGGGATGAATGACGTTTGTGATGCCTTCGTACAAAGATAATCCGCCGCCCACTGCAAAGATGGTGATGGCGACGATCAGCGACCAGAAATAGAGTTCTTTGCCATATCCAAATGGATGCGTCAGGTCAGGTGGCTGACGGCTTTTGTGCATTCCAAACAGCAGAAGCGCGCCATTGCCAGTGTCCACCAGCGAATGAATCCCTTCTGCAAACATCGCAGAACTTGTGCTGAAAAAGGCAGCAATGAATTTAGTGATTGCAATCGCGATATTGCCGGCAATTGCGGCGAAGATAGCAAGGCGTGACTCTGACTCCATACTTACCCATTCCCTTTGGCGTAACTTTCAGGCGGATTGATTCCCATCGCTCTGCGGGCAGGCCTTATTCTCGATGAAAATTGAATCGGCTTTCGCAACCTGTATGTAGCCTGTAGCCAGCAAGTTACTGCTGGCCTCTTCTTCGCCATCATCACAGATAGAAATCCCGATTATTGCTGCCATCCGCCGCCCAAGGCTTTGTAAAGCTGAACCAGCGCCAGCAATTCATCGCGCCTGCTTTGCGCCAGGCTCAATTCTGCATTGAACAGATCGCGGTCGGCATCCAGGGCGTTGAGCAATGTATCCACGCCGCCGCGATACCGCAGATAGGCCAGCCGCGAACGGTCGCGTAGCGTCGTCACCAGCAATTCACGTTGTGTTTGGATTTCCGCAACTTTGCGATATTGGACAAGCGCATCAGAAACTTCGCGGAAGGAATTCTGAATCGCTCGTTCGTATTGCACCAGCGCAATCTGCTGTTGGGCTTCTGCCAACCTCACAGTCGATTTCAACCGGCCAGCGATAAACAAGGGTTGCGTGATCTGTGGGACAAAGCTCCAGGTTCGACTGGCACCGCTAAACAAGTTTGTCAATTGATTGCTTTGCCCGCCCAGTGAGCCGGTCAAACTGATTTGAGGAAAGTAGGATGCTTTGGCCACACCGATCAGGGCATTGGCTGCGATCAGATTCTGCTCTGCCGCGCGGATGTCGGGCCGTCGTTCCAGCAGTGCGGACGGTAATCCGGGCGGCACGGCGGGCGGTTGTTCCTGTTCGGTCAAACGGCGGCCTCGCGCGACTTCTGCGGGATTTTTGCCCAGCAACAGACTGATCAGGTTTTCCGTCTGTTCCATACGCCGTTCAGTATCGGCAATGGTTTGCGTTGCGGTGTAAACCAGTTGTTCGGCCTGGCGTACATCCAGCATTGTTGCGACGCCGCCCTGTTCGCGCACATTAATCAGGCGCAATGAATCCCGTCGTGAATCCAATGTCCGTTTGGCAATCTCCAACTCTGTGTCCAGTTCCAGCAGAGTGAAGTAAGAGGTGCTGACATCGCCGACCAGCGTCGTAATCACGGCTTTGCGATTTTCTTCAGTTGCCAGCAGATCGGCGCGCGCGGCTTCGGTGGCGCGCCGCAACCGGCCCCAAATGTCCAATTCAAAAGAGAGCAGGCTGAGCGCGAACGAGCCGAAGTTGCGCTCCTGGCTGGCTCCGGCAGGCAGCGCAACGCCGCCGTTACTGGAATTGCGCTGAGTCGTTACATTCGCGCCTGCCACAAGGCCGGGGTATTGATTGGATCGTGTAATGCCCAAATTAGCGCGCGCTGCATCCACGCGGGCAACTGCGTCGCGCAGGTCGTAATTTTGCACCAACGCTGTGCGAATCAATTCCTGTAACTGATCGTCTTTGAAAACTTCAAACCATTTCAGGTCGGCCAGTGAAGCTGAATCGGCAGGTGGCGTGGGATCGGCGGTGCCGCGAAAAACCTGGGGCGGTTTGACGGCGGGCCGATTATATTTCGGCCCAACCATGCATCCCGTTAGCAAACTGACCGTCAACAGGCTGGCCACCAGCATTACTATCATCAAACGTTTCTTCATGGTCCTCATGGTCTTCATTATCTTTTCCTTCTCCTGATTTCTTCAATCGCCCGTACTCTCACCGGTGGCGGGTTCTGGCGAAGGGCCGAAAGTCTCTTTTTCCTTTTTCACTTTGCCTCCACCGGTCAGGCGCTCCACAACGTAAAAAGTAACCGGAATCAGAAAGACGCCGATAAGCGTGGCAACCAGCATGCCGGTGATCACAACGGTCCCCAGAATTCGCCGCCCCGCTGCCCCTGATCCTGACGCGATCCACAACGGCACGCAGCCAAGAATGAAAGCGAATGAAGTCATCAGAATTGGGCGCAGCCGCAGGCGCGCACCTTCCAGCGCGGCATCCACCAGATCACGTCCTTTCTCCAATTCGGCTTTGGCGAACTCGACGATCAGAATCGCGTTCTTGGCTGCCAATCCGATCAGCACAATCAGACCGATCTGTGCGTACACGTCCAGATCATAACCACGAATCAGAATGCCGATGAACGCCCCGAAGATTGCAATCGGCACCGTCAGCAGCACCGAAAACGGCAACGACCAGCTTTCATAAAGCGCCGCCAGAATCAGGAAGACGAAAACAAATGACAGCGCAAACGAAGCCAGCGCGCCGCCTGAAGCTTTCCTTTCCTGATAGGACAAATCCGCCCAGTCATAACCCATCTCTGCTGGAAGCGTCTCTTTCGCAACCTGTTCCAGTACATCCATTGCCTGGCCGGAACTGTAACCGGGCGCAGCACTGCCCAGTACCTGGGCTGCGCGATATAGATTGAAGCGATTTGTATATTCCGGCCCGCTGATGCGCCGTGTCGTGACCAGCGCCGACAGCGGCACCATATTACCGTCGTTATTGCGGACGAAGTAGTTGCGAATGTCCTGATCGCTGCGGCGCTCTTCTCCTTCCGCTTGCAGAAACACGCGCCATTGACGGCCAAAGCGATTGAACTGATTCAGGTACAGTCCGCCAAGGAAAGCTTGCAATGTTTGATAAACATCGCTCACGGCCACGCCCTGTTTCAACACTTTGTCGCGATCCACATCGGCGTAGATTTGTGGCACCGAGGCAGAGAAGGCCGAAGACACGCCCACCAGTTCAGGGCGTTTGCGGCAAGCTTCCAGAAATTTTTGCAGGTTCTGATCCAGAAATTCGACGGAACCACCACTGCGATCTTGCAGCCAGAACGAAAACCCGCCTGCTGCCCCGAGACCTGGAATCGAAGGTGGCATGAAGGTGAAAGCGATCGCTTCAGGGATTTGCGCGGCCAACGCCCCGTTCAATTTACCGACGATTGCTTTGGCTTCCAGTGGCGCCGAATGACGTTCACCCCACGGCTTCAAGGCGACGAAGAAGAAGCCCTGATAACTGGCCGAAACGCGCGTCAACAGGCTGAATCCGCCAATGGTGTTGTAATACTGCACGCCTTCGGTCTTGGACAGAATCGCTTCGACCTTCTTCAGCACTTCGTCGGTTCGTTCCAGCGAAGCCGCCGCCGGAAGCTGCACATTCAGAAAAAGGTAGCCGTAATCCTCTTCTGGCAGAAAGCTGGAGGGGAGCTTTTTGCCCAACAGCCCGCTGACCGCCGCAAAGCCAACCAGGATCAACACGCCCACGACCGCTTTGCGAATCAGGCCGTGACTCCACTTGACATACCCATTCGTCGTTTTCGTGAAGACGCGATTGAAGCCGCCGAAGAACCTTCCGACGATGCCTTTGGATTCCTTACGTGGCCGCAGCAACAGCGCAGAAAGCGCGGGCGACAGCGTCAATGCATTGAATGCCGAAATCAGCACAGAGATGGCAATCGTCACGGCAAACTGTTTATTTAATCGCCCTTGAATGCCGCCCATAAAAGCCACTGGCAGGAACACCGAAGCCAGGATCAATGCGATGGCGATGACCGGGCCAGATACTTCTTTCATCGCCTGGAACGTGGCATCGCGCGGCGACATGCCTTCTTCAATGTGATGTTCGACCGCTTCGACCACCACAATCGCATCGTCCACGACCAAGCCGATGGCCAGTACCAATCCAAACAGCGATAGCGTATTGATCGAAAACCCGAGCAATGGAAAAACGGCGAAGGTACCAATCAGCGACACGGGCACGGCAATCATGGGAATCAGTGTTGCGCGCCAGTTTTGCAGGAAGATGAAGACGACGATGATGACCAAGATCATCGCTTCGATCAGTGTTTTGATAATCTCGCGGATGCCTTCAGTCACAGGGGCCGTGGTATCAAGCGTGATCGCATAATCCAAATCATTCGGAAAATGCATCTTCAGTTCCGCGATCGTCTTTTTGACGCCATCGGCAACGGCTAATGCGTTCGACCCGGGTGCCTGAAAGACAGCGATGATGCAGCCCGGCTGACCGTTGACGCGGGCAATCTGCTGATAGTTCAGCGCGCCTAGTTCGATCCGCGCAACATCCTGCAACCGCACGACCGAACCATCCGGATTGGAACGGACAACGATCTTGCCGAACTCTTCAGGCGATTGCAGTCTACCTTGCGCGCGGATGGTGTAGGTCATCTCCTTGCCTTTTGGCGCAGGTTCCGCACCCACCTGACCGGCAGGATTGACGTTGCTTTGTTGGCGTACGGCATTGGACAGATCGGGCACGCTCAGGCCAAGTTTGGCCAGCACATCCGGCTTGACCCAGATGCGCATAGCGTAATCGCTGGCACCGAACAGACGCACTTCGCCCACGCCGGGGACGCGGTACAGGGTGTCGTTGATATTGATGTTGGCGTAATTGGCCAGAAACAACGAATCGAAGGTCTTGTTGGGCGATAACAGCGAGATGACCAGCATGGGCAATCCGGTGGACTTCCTAACGGCCACGCCCAGCGTGTTGACATCCGTCGGCAAATTCGGCTGCGCCTGCGCCACGCGGTTTTGCACATTGACCTGATCAGTGCTGACATCAGTGCCGACATCGAATGTGACAGTCAATTGCTGTGTGCCGTCGTTGGCGTTAGTGGATTGCATGTACAGCATGTTGTCCACGCCATTCATTTGCTGTTCCATCGGCGTCGAAACGGACTGCTCAATCGTGACGGCATCTGCTCCTGTGTACGAAGTCGAAGTAATAATCTGGGGCGGAACGATGTCGGGAAACTGCGCTAGCGGCAGTGCGCGCATGGCAACCAGACCGGCAATGACGGTGACAATGGAGATGACCATCGCCACAATCGGGCGTTTGATGAAAAAGTTGGAAATCATGAATTGGTCCTCTCCTATTTGGCAGGCGTTGCTGTCGGTGATGGCGCAACGTATGGTTTCGGATTGACAATTATGTCAGGCCTGACTTTTTGCGTACCCTCGGCAATGACGCGTTCACCGGGTTGCAAACCGTCTTCAATGATCCAAAGCGGACCGGCGCGTTCTCCAACTTTCACTTGCCGGATGCTTACTTTGTTGTCGCTGCCTACAACCGCCACTTGGTAACGGCCCTGCAACTCCGTGACGGCTCGTTGGGGAACCAGCAGCGCCCCCTGTTTGCGAGTAGTCACTGCGCGGACGCGTCCATATTGGCCCGGACGAAGCACGTTCCCCGGATTCGGGAAAACACCCGCCAATCGGATCGCGCCTGTCTTCTGATCTACCTGACGATCCGCAATCAGAAATTTGCCTGGCTGCGGATAGGTCGTGCCATCAACCAGAATCAGTTCCAACTCCAATTTTTTGCCCGCCGCATCCCGCGCGCTTTGCGTGGGATTGCGCCTGGTGTAATTGAGATACTCCTGTTCACTAGCCAGGAAATAGACTTTGATTGGATCAACAGTTGAAACCGTCGTCAGGCTGTCGCTGGTGGCGCTGACCAGATTGCCGACTTGCGCCCGTGCAATGCCCGCAATTCCGTCAATCGGCGAAATGATTTTGGTGAAGCTCAAGTTCAGTTGCGCTGTTGCCACACCCGCTTTGGCTGAGGCGATACTGGCTTTGGCCGCAACGATGAAGGCTCTGGCCGTTTCGACGCCTGCCCTGGACGCTTCGACCTTCGCCCTGGCTGCCAGATTGGACTGAACCGCAGTGTCCAATTCCTGTTCCGTAACCGCTTTTTCTTTTGCTAACGGCGTGTAACGGTTTACATCCTGTTGCGCTTTGCCCTGATCCGCCTCTGACTGCGCGACCTGCGCTTGTGCCTGTAAAAGCTGCCCATTCGCCTGCGCAAGCTGCCCTTCCGCTTCGGCGAGCTTTCCCTTCGACTGATCAAGCGCGGCCTGCAAAGGGCGCGGATCAATTTCAAAAAGCAATTGCCCCTTCCTGACGAAAGAGCCTTCGGTGTAATACTGTTTGAGCAAATAGCCAGGGGCCTGTGCTTTGATTTCAGCATTCACCATGCCATCCAGCGTGCCGATCCATTCGCCGTAAACTGGAATGTCTTTCTGTTCTACCTGAATAACTTCCACATTGGGCACAGCCATCGCCTGGACAGGCGGTTTTGATTTCGAACAACCAGCAGCGAGCAAAGCAAGGCAGGCCACGCATACGGCTGCCCCTGATTTCAATTTGTCTTTCACCAGCTTTCTCATCTCCTTCTCCAATCTTATTTATTCGGCATGCGTCATGCGCAAACCGTTCAGCAATAGAAAATCAGAACAGCCGGATGCAGAACGGATATTCGTCTGTTCCCGGCTCTTCGATTGCCGTATTCGTCGCTGTGTTAAAAAGTCAGTCACGCCAAGCACGTGCTTACCTGATCAACAACGGAATTTCTGTTTACGGCAAGATCAATATCTCTGGGTGCTTCCTAAATTTGGGGATATTTTGTAATCGTTCTTTATCATGAATTTTGGGAGTTGAAACAAAAGCAGATCGGGTTGAGGGGGGTTAGCCTTCATCCGCCTTTATTCTGAGATAATGCATTCAGAGAAAATTCAGAAATCTGGCTGGCAAGCTTGTTGACGAACGTGGGTGTCATCTTTGATCGTTTTAGTAGTTTAAGCGTAATCGGCAGAGCCAGTGAATAGTTAAGGCATTGCCCCAAAATACTCATTGCCGCCAGATTCGCTTCTTTGGTTGCCGCCAAGTCCGGACGGAGTTGTTCGACCAGGGCGATGAGTATTTTGAAAATGGGAGAGATAAATTCTTCGACGATGACGTCAAGCGCCTGCGTGGGATGGCTCATCTCGTGCCCCATCAAATCGGCGTGGCAGGAGGTTTCGCGCGAGATCAGGATAATGTGCATGATCTCTTCGACATACCAGCGAATGGCTTGCCGAGCCGCGTCCACAGTGCCTGCGGCTTGCGCCCCTTTCAGTAGGGCTTCTAGTTTTGGTAAAGCCTGGCGTGAATTCCGGAAAGAATAACGCAAAGTTTCAAGGTACAGATTCTCTTTGCTGCCGAAATAGTAATTGACCGCCGCGATGTTGACCTTTGCTTCGCTGACTAGGTCTCGAACGCAGACTGAAGCCAGCCCGCGCTTAGCAAAAAGTTTTTCCGCCGCGACCAGCAATCGTTCACGCGCCTCTGGGCCGCCCGTGGCTTTAACACATTCTGAAATCAGCCGGTCGGTTTTTGCGGTGCGCGGTTTTGTCATCTCTATCCCCTGTCTCTGTCATATAGGTAGTTTCAAACAAGTGTTTGAAGCGCGCATTTTAACGGTGAGAGCTTTTCTGTCAAGTCAGGCTCAGGATGGTTTTGCTGCCTGGCTCGTTTGGCTGGAAATGCTGGAGGGCAATCTTCGCATTGTTGGTATGTCGGCATCGGCCTATTATGTGCCCGGCTGGCGCAGGCGCCGCCAGTAAACTCACTTATAACGACAACACAAATGATGCAAATTATACGAATAAGTTTTGCTCTGCTTCTGCTTTTCACGTTTATGTCTCAACAGCAAAAATCATCCTTCCGCCCGCGCGCGCGAGATCTGGGCATGACAGTCGGCATTCTACCCACGGGCATAAACAATGCGATCACGGATGTTGAAGGAGTTCGCGTCGGCCACACTACGTTGATCAAAGGCGACAATATTCGCACCGGCGTGACTGCCATCCTGCCGCACGGGGGCAACCTGTTTCAGGAAAAAGTTCCGGCGGCCATCCACGTCGGCAACGGATTCGGGAAATTGATGGGTTCGACTCAGGTCAACGAGCTCGGCGAGATTGAAACACCCATCTTGCTGACTTCGACGCTGAACGTGCCGCGCGTGGCCGATGCCTTACTGGATTGGATGCTTGGCTTGCCGGGCAATGAACAGGTCCGTTCAATCAACCCAATCGTCGCTGAAACCAATGACGGATTTTTGAATGACATTCGCGGCCGCCACGTTGGGCGCGATGAAGTTTTTGCTGCATTGAAAGCCGCAAAGGACGGCGTGGTGGAGGAAGGCTCAGTTGGCGCGGGCACGGGCACGGTGGCTTTCGGTTTCAAAGGTGGAATCGGAACATCATCAAGAGTGGTTCGGCAGAGCCTGGCCCAAAACTCGGCCCAAAACTCGGGGAGCTTTACGGTTGGCGTTTTGGTGCAGACCAACTTTGGCGGAGTTCTGACAATCAACGGCGCCCCTGTTGGACGGGAACTTGGCAAGTATTACCTGAAAGAACAGCTCGAAGGCAGACGAGTCGGCCAAAATCAAAATCCTGAAAACGTGGTCAGTGATCGTGCTGATGGTTCGATCATTATGGTTGTGGCGACGGATGCGCCGGTGGACCACCGCAATCTGCGGCGGCTGGCCCAGCGGGCGATGATGGGGCTGGCGCGTACTGGTTCGTCCTCATCTAACGGCAGCGGCGATTACGTCATCGCCTTTAGCACCGCCAAACAGAATCGCATCCGCGCCAGTGAAACTCTGCGCAATACGCAAACGCTTGGCAATGACGCAATGTCACCGTTGTTCCAAGCTGTGATTGAAGCTACGGAAGAGGCAATCTACAACTCGCTGCTGCGCGCGACGACCGTGATGGGACGCGATGGCAACCGGGTTGAAGCCTTGCCAATAGAAAAGACGGTGGAGATTTTGAAGAAGTACGGCGTGGTGAAATGATTGTGGAATGCCGGGTAGGGATGAAAATTTCATTGGATCGCGGACGCAGACTTGAGCTTGCGAAGCAAGCCAATCCGCAATCCGCAATCCACAATCTGCAATTAAGCAAAGCTGGCTACTGCCGCTGCTTCGTCTTCGTGAATTTCAAAGACGGTGATTAGTTTGGTAATGGTCAGCAAGTCGCTGATGCGCTTGGTCGCATTGAGCAGCTTCAAGTCGCCGCCAGAACGTTTGACAGTCGTGTAGCTGCGGACGATTTCGCCCAGTCCCCCGCTGTCCATATAAGGCACGTTGGCCAAATTGACCAACAGTTTGGTTTCTTTCTTTTCCAGCAGTTCGTCAATTTTGCGCTTCAATTGGACGTCGCCCTCGCCTAGCAAAATCTTGCCTTCGACATCGAGGATCGTCACGTCGCCACTCTTGCGCTCATTAATGGTCATATCGGGCCTCCAGAAATATTGGTTGTTGTCAGTCGGGATGGAAGATGTAGAAAAGCAGGCGAAAACTAGCATAGGCTTTCTGGGTTGGCAAGGCATTGAATCTTAAAACCCGTTCCAGCAGCCAAGCTACGCGGTGTTTGCAAAGGCCAGGCCATTGCGGTAAGAAATCGTCCGTCATCATCAACAAAATATATGATCCGACAAGATAAGATTCTGACCCAACTTCAACGCAAACAGGACAAGTTTAGTGACTTCGACGATTCATTCCGCAATGAATCGAAGCTTTACAAAGAGCATCTGGCCGAACTATCCCAACTGTCCTGCGCGCAGGTTCGGGCGCGTTTGTATGAAATCGAAAAGCCGGGCGCGCTGCCAACAGCAGAGTTTGACCTTGCGCCGAATTTGCGGTTGCCATTTTCCGAACAATGGACCAATCACGCCGAAGCACGCACGTGGGCCTGTGATGCATTGCTTAATCACACGACGTTTGCCGTGGACGGCAGCCAGATTCCTCCTAATGCGGCTTTCAATAT